>VERU01000129.1 GCA_018882485.1 Rhodoferax sp.
GTGCAGGCCAACCTGATCAACTACCTGTGGCCCCTGCTGATGGTGGTGCTGGCGCCTTACCTGCTGCCCGGACTGCGGATGCGCCTGCGACATGTGCTGGCGGCTCTGCTGGGTTTTGCCGGCGCAGCCGTGGTGATCCTGGGCGGTGAAGGGTCCCCCTCGACGCCGGCCAGCGCCACCCTGGCCCAGGCCGGTGGGGGCTACGCGCTGGCGGCCTTGTCGGCCGCGGTGTGGGCCAGCTACTCGCTGCTGACGCGCCGGGTGCCGCACTTCCCCACGGCAGCCATCGGGGGCTTTGCGCTGCTCTCGGGCCTGCTGTCTCTGGGCTGCCACCTGTTGCTGGAGCCGTCGGTGTCGCTGACGACTCGCGACATGCTGCTGATTCTTGCGCTCGGGCTCGGGCCCATGGGAGCCGCCTTCTACCTCTGGGACATGGCGCTCAAGCGCGGCGATGCCCGTCACATCGGCATCCTGAGCTACCTGACGCCCCTGATTTCCACCGCGGTGCTGGTGCTGTTGAGCGGGAAGGATTTCGGTTGGCACCTGGCACTGGCGACCGCGATGATCGTGGGGGCCGCACTGCTGGGCACCCGCGGCCTTTGAGCCTGCACGCAGCCGGCCGATTCGCGCCACCCGTTGGAGCAGCCGGGCCGGGCTGACGCCACGTCAGGCCCAGCCGAACTGTCCGTGCAATTCGGCCGCGTCCACTTCCTGGCCGCCCGTCTGCGCACTGTCCCACGCGCCGCTATGGGACATCACCCGCAGGGTGCACAGATCCAGCCCGCGCAGGTGCTCGCGCAAGCGGTCGTCGTCGGGCAGCCCGGGCAAGCGGGTGCGCAGGCGCTCGCGCACCCGCACCAACTGGTCCAGCAACCGCTGCAAGGTGCCAGCATGGTCGTGCCAGCCCAGGCCGTCGGCCCGGATCGCCTGCTCGATCTTTTCGCAGATCGCCACCGGCTCGCCCTGCTCGTCCGTGGTGACCATGTGGCGCCAGGCCCGCGACTTGTGCCGGTATTGCAGCATCGACATCACCGCCTCGTGGCGCAGGAAGTCGGCGTCGCGCAACGGGCGACCCTTCCAGTGCTCCTTGAGGCAGCAGGCCAGCGAGACGGCCGAGGACAGTCCGCTGTTGAGCCCCCGGCCCGGCCAGAAATGAATGGCGTTGGCCGTGTCACCCAGCAGAAACCCGAAGGTGCCATGTCCGGCCGCGCTATGGTGGACCAGTTCGGCACTGAAGCGCGGACGCTGCACCATGCCGATGCGGAACATCACGATCGCACTCAGATCCTGCGGCCGGACCGCAAACAGCTGCAGCCCCTGCTGGATGCGGTGCCACAGCGGCGCGGGCACCGCCGCTGGCGGAATGTGGGCGCCGCCCTCGAATCCGGCCAGCATGGCCGCTTCGGTCTCGGTCAGCCGCATGTTGAGGAAACCCTCACCGCGCACGGCGTTGAGCAGGTACCGGTTCTGCGACACCGTCAGCAGCACCGCGCTGGGATCGTCCAGCCGCGACTTGACCCGCAAGCCCAGCACCACGTCCTGGAAATGCCGGCCGCGATGGGAATACATGGCCTTGTCCGGGGTGCCGAACTTGTGCTGAAAATGGCTCAGCGTGCCGCTGACCTCCGAGCGTGCGCCTTCGCAGATGGCCAGCACCTGGGGTGGGTCGGCCTGGCCGATCGCGATCTGCGAGGGATGGAAGCGATCGGGCACCAACTGGATCCGGGACGGCCGCCGTGCAGCCAGGGCGAGCAGCTGGTCCTCCAGGCGGGCAATCGGGATGTTCACGGGGTTGCGTCCCCCCACCGAGTCGGGGCCGACAGGCCACATTTCGCTGCACCAGGCCGGCTGGAACAGCTCGCGCTCCAGTTCCTCGCCCAAGGCCGTGTAGTGGCGGCTCTGGATGGTGACCACCTGCTGGCGCCGCACGTTGCCCTCGGCCTCGGTCTTCCAGGCCACGGTATGGCCCCGCTGCTGCCAGCGGTGGTCGTACACCTGCACCGACACCCGCTCACCCAGCATGCGATCGAGCAGCAGGGCCAGGCTCAAGCCCACTGGACCGCCCCCGGCGATAGCCACCCGCAACACGGGCTGGGCCAGACCTCGGGCGGTGCAGGTGGCCGCCACAGGAGCTGCGGGCATCCAGCGGCGCCAGGTCGGCTGGCGCAGCGCCTGCGTCGGTATCGGCGGTGACAAAGTGGAACTCGACATGATGGACATCCGTAAGCCCGGCCCGGTTCAAGAGACGGGGATGCAGCGGCACAATGGCTTGGGAGAATTCTGGTGCGGGGTTGAACATCGCCAAGCCAGCAATAACGCCGTGGACCACGGGTCTTTTCCGGGGATCGAAGCGCACGAAACGGTACCTGTCCGCGGCCGGGCTGCGGTTGGGGCCGACGCGCGGCCCCTGGCCCTGCACGCCGGGCTCGCATTAGAATCCCGTCAACCGGAGGGCCTGTCAGCGCCCCCACCCCAGGTCTCCAAGGAAGCGACATGTCCAAGCCCAACCCCGCCACGAACCACGCCGCTGAAAGCGATCCGGTCGAGGAAATCACCTCGGTGATCCCCATCGTGCTGCCGGTGGTGGGCGCCGTGCTGATGTTCCTGCTGGCCTTCATCGCCGTGTCCATGGCCTGATCGCATCAGGCCGCACACCGTTTTCCCCCGGCCGCAGGCAGCCGGCTCCCGGCTTAACCCTTGCGGGCCGGTTTCGCCGCACTGACACCCTGGCCCCGCGTCCCGCCTGCCTTGGGCCGGACATCATTTCATGCAAGTTTTGCATAGATTTTGCCGGTAACCGCCCGGTAACTCGGGTACGGATTCCTAAAATCGGGTTCCTGCCCGGGGTTGAGAGCGTCGCGCTGCCCTGGTCCCAGGCTTTTTTCAAGCCGTGCCTCCCGGCCCCATACACCCGAGACGGCTTCGAAAAAGCGATTTCAACTTCGGAGCCTTCCCATGAACTCACCCTCGATGCAGGGCCTGCGCCTTCATGCACCCACCTACGTCAAGAACGCCCGGCTGCTCGCCTGGGTCGCTGAAATCGCAGCACTGACCGAGCCAGCCCACATCCATTGGTGCGACGGCTCCGCCGAGGAATACGCGATGCTGTGCGAGCGGCTGGTGGCGGCGGGAACCTTCCGGCGCCTCCATCCGGCCCGGCGCCCCAACAGCTTCCTGGCCTGCTCCGACGCCAGCGATGTGGCCCGGGTGGAAGACCGCACGTTCATCTGCAGCGCGCGCCAGGAAGAGGCCGGCCCGACCAATCACTGGATGGACCCGGCGCAGATGCGTGGCATCCTGCAGACCGGCCAGGCCGACGGCACACCCTCTCTGTTTGCCGGTTCGATGCGCGGGCGCACCCTGTACGTGGTGCCGTTTTCCATGGGTCCACTGGGCTCGCACATCGCCCACATCGGGGTGGAACTGACGGACAGCGCCTACGTGGCGGTGAACCAGCGGCTCATGACGCGCATGGGGCGCGCGGTGTACGACGTGCTGGGTGTGGACGGGGATTTCGTGCCCTGCGTGCACTCGGTCGGCGCGCCGCTGGTCGACGGCCAGGCCGATGTGGCGTGGCCCTGCAACAGCACCAAATACATCGTGCACTACCCCGAAACCCGCGAAATCTGGAGTTACGGTTCGGGTTACGGCGGCAACGCCCTCCTGGGCAAGAAATGCTTCGCGCTGCGCATCGCCTCCACCATGGGGCGCACCCAGGGCTGGCTGGCCGAGCATATGCTGATCCTGGGCGTGACTTCGCCGGCGGGTCGCAAATACCATGTGGCGGCGGCTTTCCCCAGCGCCTGCGGCAAGACCAACTTCGCCATGCTGATCCCACCCTCGGGCTTCGAGGGCTGGCGGGTCACCACCATCGGCGACGACATCGCCTGGATCAAGCCCCATGCCGACGGCAAGCTCTACGCCATCAACCCGGAGGCCGGCTACTTCGGTGTGGCCCCGGGCACCAACACGCTGACCAACCCCAACTGCATGGCCAGCCTGGACCGCGACGCCATCTTCACCAATGTCGCCCTCACCGATGACGGCGATGTCTGGTGGGAGGGCATGGGCGAGGCTCCGGCGCATGCCATCGACTGGCAGGGGCGGGACTGGACCCCCGAGATCGCACGCCAGACCGGGGCCAAGGCCGCCCACCCGAACGCCCGGTTCACCGTGGCAGCCACCAACAACCCGGCGCTGGACCCGGCCTGGGACGACCCGCAGGGCGTGCCCATCGATGCTTTCATCTTCGGCGGCCGGCGCTCCACCACCGTGCCGCTGGTGACCGAGGCCCGCAACTGGATGGAAGGGGTTTACATGGCCGCCACCATGGGCTCCGAGACCACGGCCGCGGCGGCCGGCCAGATGGGCGTGGTGCGGCGCGATCCCTTCGCCATGCTGCCCTTCTGCGGCTACAACATGAGCGACTACTTCCAGCACTGGCTGGATATGGAGCAGCGGCTGGAGGCCAGCGGCCACACGCTGCCCCGCATCTTCTGTGTGAACTGGTTCCGCAAGGGCGAAGACGGACGCTTCATCTGGCCCGGCTATGGCGACAACATGCGGGTGCTCAAGTGGATGATCGACCGCATCGAGGACCAGGCGCAGGGCGAAGAGCATGTGTTTGGCGTCAGCCCGCGCTTTGCCGAGATCAACTGGACCGGGCTGGACTTCAGTGCAGAACAGTTCGACGCCGTCACCCGCATCGACCCGCAGGCCTGGCGCCAGGAGCTGGAGTTGCACCGCGAATTGTTCGGGCAGCTGGCCTACCACCTGCCTGCGGCGCTGGAAGATACCCGTCAGCGCATCGGGCAGCGGCTGGCAACCGTGTGAGACGGCCTGGGCGGAGTCGCTGCCGGCCGGGGCGACTGCGCACCATCGGGCCATGAAGATCCAACTGCTGTCCGACCTGCACCTGGAGGCCCATCCGCACTGGCAGCCCACCCCGGCGCCCGGCGCCGAGCTGCTGGTGCTGGCGGGCGACATCGGCTCCTACCAGGGCGGCTCGCTGCTGACCGATGCCGACTTTGGCCTGGCCCGCTTTTCGCCCCACCTGGGCTGGCCCACGCCGGTGCTGTTTGTGCCGGGCAACCACGAGTACGACGGGCTGGACTTTGACCAGGCCCACGACCGGCTGCGCGAGACCTGCGCCCGCCTCGGCATCGGCTGGCTGGAGCGCCAGGTGCTGGTGTGGGGCCAGGGCGCGGCATCCACGCCGTGCCCGTTACGCTTGATCGGCACCACGCTGTGGAGCGACTTTGACGCGCTGGCGCCCGAGGCCAGCGCATCGACCTTGTCCGGTAACCCCTTGGCCCTGCAGCTCAAGGCGCGCGACAAGGCGTTTCGCGCCGCCAACTACTACCTGCGCAAGACCGCCACCACACGGCAAGGCGCGCCCATGCTGGCTCCGCAGGTGCGGGAACAGGCGCTGGTCTGCCAGGCCTGGCTGGCCGAGGCCCTGGCGCAGCCTTTTGCCGGTACCACGGTGGTGGTGACCCATTTCGCCCCCAGCCTGCGCAGTGCCGACCCGCGCTATGGCCTGACCCCCGGGACCGCCGGCTTCTGCAACGCGCTGGACCACCTGCTGCCCCAGGCGCAGTTCTGGCTGCACGGCCACCTGCACGCACCCAGCCGTTACAGCCACCTGGGCTGCCAGGTGCTGGCCAACCCGCTGGGCTATGCCCGCAAGGGCGAGCAGGCCCGCTTCGACCCAGTGTTCTGCCTGACGATCTGAATCCACCCCGGGCGCATGGCCGACTTGACCCGCGTCAATGAGGCGCCCGACGCCGAACGTACACTCGAACTTCCCTTTAGCAGGAGCAGGTCATGAGGATTCTTCTGGCTGTCGATGGCAGCAAGTACACCAAGCGCATGCTGGCCTACCTGGCCACCCACGACGAACTGTTCGCCAACGGCAACGACTACACGGTGCTGACGGTGCAGGCGCCTCTGCCGCCCCGGGCCCGTGCAGCGGTCGGCAAAGAGGTGGTGGATGGCTACTACGCCGAGGAGGCTGAAAAAGTGCTGTCGCCGGTCACCAAGTTCCTGCTGCGCCACGGCATCGACGCCAAGACCTCCTGGAAGACCGGCCATGCCGGCGACACCGTTGCCAAATTTGCCGACACCGGCAAGTTCGATCTTCTGGTGATGGGCTCTCACGGGCACGGCACACTGACGAACCTGGTCATGGGGTCGGTGGCCACTGCCGTGCTGGCGCACTGCAAGGTGCCGGTTCTGCTGGTGCGCTAAAGCCTCAGCGCGGGCGGCTGGCCAGACCGTCGAAACAGGTGCTCATCACCCATTCGACGATGTCGTCGTCGCCATACAGATCCCCCATGCGCAGGAACTCCAGCACCGGGTCACAGGCCCGGGCATACACGGTGTAGAGGATCGCGATCGGCGGCAGCGCGGGGTTCAGGTCGCCAGCGGCCTGGCCCGCCTCGATCCAGGCCCCCAGGCGGTCGCTCAGCGCCATCAGGCCGTCCATGTACTCGCTGCTGGCGGCCAGACTGGCGCGCAGGGTGGAGTTCTGGCTGGGCAGCGACGGCATGTCGCCCGACAGCTTGAGCCGCAACACCCAGCGCACCACCGAGCGCAACTGGTCCATGGGTGCGGCCTGGGACGGTAGCGCCGCGATGAAATCCAGCGCCTGGCGCATGGCCCGCACCATGGCAGCCACGGCCAGGTCTTCCTTGCTGGCGAAATGCTTGTACAGACTGGCTTTGGCGATGCCGACCTGGGCCGCCACCTCGTCCACCGTCATGGCATCGAAACCCTTTTCGGCCAGCAGGCGGTTGACGGTCTGGACGATGGTCTCTTCGCGCAGCTTCAGCATGTGCTGCTTGAATGAGGGCCGGGCGGAAGCGGGTTCGGCGAGCGTCGTCATCCGTCAATTTTAGGCGATGACGTCGATTTTCATACGGGCAGGATATTTTGTTACCGAAGAGTCAGGCCTGCAATGGCCTTGGTTCTAAAACGCGGAAACCCGGCATCGGTCGCACCACTCTTCGCCGCCCGGCCCTGCAGCGGGACCGGCGCGAACTGCACGCCCTGTCCTTGCAGATGGGGTATTACGATGACCTCACGGCACAACGTCACCAGCACACCATCCACGACATGATTCTGGCGGCGTGTGAACCGGCCGATTGGAAAGGCCCCTACCCGTTCGGCGATACCGATCTGGCCATCCG
>VERU01000130.1 GCA_018882485.1 Rhodoferax sp.
ACCTTAAGAACAGTGGCGAAGCTCGGATTGCCGTCGGCGCTGAGGGCCCGATACAAACTCTCGCGGCTCAGGCCAGCGTCCACGGCGACCTGGGTCATGCCCTTTGCCCGAGCGATGTCGCCCAGAGCCTTGGCGATGCCGGAAACATCATCGGGCGCCTCCTCGAGCCATGCGTCGAGGTATGCCGCCATCTCTTCCGGTGTGCGCAGATGCTCGGCGACATCGTACGGAGTGGTTCGCGTCTTCGGAGACTTGCTGGACACGCGGTTCATGGTGCTCTACTCCTGAAAATTACGGGCCAACCGAGTGGCCAATTCGATATCCGCTGCCTGACTCGACTTGTCGCCTCCGGCCAGAAGCAGAAGGAGGCGTGTTCCGCGCTGCGTGTAGTAGACCCGGTAACCCGGGCCTGCGTCGATCTTGAGTTCGCGGATACCACCGGCAAGGTTGCGATGCTGCCCAGGGTTGCCACCGATCAGGCGCTCGACCCTTACGAGGATTCGAGCCCGACCCGCACGATCCTTGAGTGAGTCGATCCAGTCAGCGTAAGCCTGGGTTTTGTCTACACGCACGGGCGAATTGTAGCCCAAAGGCTACATGCAGGCCAGCTTCCAGACGCCTGTCCAGTACAGGCCTGCCCACCCCGTGCGGTCGCAAGGCCGTACCGACCATCCTGCCAGGCACTTCGCGCCCCACGAGGGCACGCCGGGGGGGGACCAGCCAGTAACAGCGCAGGATCGGGTTGCGAGTTCGAACTACGGGCTTCCGACTGCGGTCTCGGCCGGGAGAGAGCCGACAGGGTACCTCTGGGGCCCGCTTTCTCTGGGCCTACTGACTTATTGGGGGTCGGTATGGCGTTGATGGAGACCCTTGTCAGGCGCAGAGCCTTCATCATGAAAACGATACTGAACCTGTCCGAAGTCGCTGATGGCGAATGCGTACAGGATCATCAGGTCTTCGTCGTTGGCGTTGTTGATCTGGTGCCGGGCATTGCCGGGAATGAACAGCATCCTTCCGGCATCGACCTCATGAACGACGCCATCGATGGTGACGGTTCCGCGCCCCGACAGGGTGAAATAGGTCTCCGGCTGGGCGTGGCGGTGGGGCTCGAGGGATTCGCCCTTTCTGAGGCGGACCACGCCCATCGTCATGTCGTTGGCACACCCCGTGGCGCTGCCCAGCAATTCCTTCCATTGCGCCTTGCCCCGCACCCCCACCTGTTCGGGTGGCCAGGCGGTCCATTTGAGGTCATCGAGGTGTTGGGAGGCTGCTGGCATAGGGCTCGTCCTGGCAATGATGGAGTTCGATGGTGGAGTGCACGATTTCCTCGTGCACCGACAGGCGTTCGCGCACGCGCTGGGGGGTGAGCGTTCGGTCGTGGGTGACCACGGTCATGGCGCAGGAGTACACCTGCTTGCCGACGCGCCACACATGCAGGTCCGTGATCCGGGTGTCGCCGGCTTCGGGACCCGTCGCCACGGCTTCGCGAATCTCGTCGACCACCGGGTGATCCATTTCGCGGTCCAGCAGGATCTTGCCGGTATCGGCCACCAGACCCTTGGCCCAGACGGCCACCAGGACCGCGCCCACGATACCCATCAACGGGTCCAGCCACGACCAGCCGAACAGCCACCCGCCGGCCAGTGCGGCGATGGCCAGCACCGATGTCGCGGCGTCGGCGATCACGTGCAGGTAGGCGGACCGGAGGTTGAGGTCGTGGTGGTGATGCGCCGCGTGATCATGCGCATGGGGGTGAGAATGGGAATGGCCATGATCGTGGTGGTGTGCCTTGCCCAAGATCAGCGCGCACACCCCATTGACAGCCAGGCCCAGGACAGCGACCACGATGGCCTCGCGGTACTGGATCGGCTGGGGCGACAGGAGACGCTCCACCGATCCCACGAGCATCAGCAGCGCCACGCCCACGAGGCAGATGGCGCTGGCAAAGCCCCCCAGGATCTCGACCTTCCAGGTGCCGAAGGCGAATCGCGGATCGCGCGCGTAGCGCCGGGCGCTTGCATAAGCCAGTGCCGACAGCCCGATGGCCACGGCATGTGAACTCATGTGCCAGCCATCGGCCAGCAGGGCCATCGAGTTGAACCACCAGCCCGCGGCAATCTCGAACACCATGGTGACCAGGGTGATCGCCATCACCACCCGGGTGCTGCGTTCTGCGGCCTCGCTGGCGGTGTGGAAGACATGGTCGTGAACCCAGTCGGAAAGACTTTCGGTGTGCATCGCGGTTCTCTCTGTGTGCAGGCGCCGCACCATAATGCCGCCATGCTGCGACGCATTTTCAACCACGTCGTCCTCGCCCGGGTCATGTCAGGGTTTCTGGCCCTGGCTGGGCCGGCTGCGGTCTGGGCCCAGGCCGCCATCGAATGCCTGCCGCAGCAGCAGGGTGCGATGAGCCTGGTCGCGCTGCGCCCCGGGTTTCACACCGTTTCGGGAACGCTGGGCGGCTTTGACCCGTGTGAAGCCAGCGTGCGGTTCAGGGTGCCGCCCGGCACCGGCAAGGCGCCGCTGATGATCAGTGTGCATGGAGGTGGCGGCATTCACGATGTGCTGAAGTCGGATGAAGCCTTTCACCAGGCGGGCATGGCCACCCTGGCCTTCGATGCCTACGCCATGCAGGGGCTGCCGGGTCGCGGTTCCCTGTTCTGGGCCCGGTCGGTCACGAACGAGGCGCGGCAACGGATGATCTACACCACCGCCCTGGCGGCCTATCGTTGGGCCCTGGGCCGCGGCGATGTGGATACGCGCCGCATCTACCTGTTCGGCATCTCGAATGGGGCGGCCGTCGTGGCCAATCTGGCCGGCCTGGTGGATCCGGCGCATGTCAGGGGTGTGATCTCCGAGGGGGTGACCCCGGTGGGGCTGGGCCTGCCCGATGAGATCCGGGTGCCGGTGCTTCTGGCCTTCGGCAAGCTCGATGACTTTGGCCATCCGGACCCCCAGGGCAGGCGCTGGACACTCAGCGACGACTGCCGGGTCAACATCCAGTTTGCCGGGGTCCCGGCCGGCTCGTCGCGGTACTGCAACCAGAGCACACCGAACCGGCGTATCCCGGATGCGCTGCAATGGGTCGACACCGTGCGCCGGGGTGGCGGACAGGTGGAGGTGCTCTACGTCGATGACATGGCGCACAGCGCCTTCTTCGGGCCCCTGACGCGCACCCGGGCCACCTGGGGCAATGGTCAGACCCTGGGCGCGTCGCTGGGGGCGACCGACGCCGCCCGCACGGTGTTCTTCAAGGCGATGATGGACTTCGTCGACCGCCACCCATAGCCCACAGTGACCCGACCCTTCGGGATAGACGGGTTCAGAGGGTTTCGGATCAGGGTTCGCGCAGCGGCGGGGGCAGGCGGTAACTGGCGGGCGTGCGGCCGAGCTTGATGGGCGAGGCCACGCCCCGGTACCCATCCAGTTCCACGACCATGCCGCGATGCAGCGTGTGCGGGTGCGACAGGGCAGCCGCCACATCCTGGATCGGTGCGCAGGGAACACCTTCGCGCACCAGCCGTTCGGCCAGCGGCAGGCAGTCGAAGGCCGAAAGAGCGGTCTCGAGCCGTTCCTTGAGGGCGATCCGGTTCAGCGTGCGCTGGCCATTGGTCCTGAAGCGCTCATCACCCGGCAGGTCGGGAACGCCGAGGCACCGGCACAGGGTGGCGAACTGTCTGTCGTTGCCCACGGCCAGAAAGATCTTCTCGGTGGCCGTGGCAAAGGTGTCGTAGGGGGTGATGTTGGGGTGGGCGTTGCCGCTGCGCCCGGGGATGCGGCCGTCCATCAGGTGGTTGGCCGCATGCGGGTGCAGCAGCGAGAGGCCGGCGTCGTACAGCGCCACCTCGACGAATTGCCCGAATCCGCTGCGATGCCGATCGAGCAAGGCAAAGCTGATGCCGATCGCGGCATTCAGTCCGGTGACCATGTCGACCACCGGCAGGCCGACCCGAAGGGGCTCGCCCCCCCGCGCATCGGGCTCCCCATTGACGCTCATCAGGCCGGCCATGGCCTGAATGGCGGCGTCGTAGCCAGGCAGGCCGCCCAGCGGGCCGTCGGAGCCGAAGCCGGTGATGCGGCAGTAGACCAGCCGGGGAAAGCGCAGTTTGAGGACGTCGAAGCCCAGGCCCCACTTTTCCATGGTGCCGGTCTTGAAGTTCTCCACCAGCACGTCGGCATCGGCCAGCAGGGCCAGCAAGGCCTCCCGCTGGTCGGGCTGGGTGAGGTCCATGGTGCACCCCCGCTTGCTGCGGTTGAGGCCGCGGAAGTAGGAGGCGGTACCGTGAGCGTCGAACGGCGGGCCCCAGCCTCGGGTCTCATCGCCCACGGGGGGTTCGATCTTGAGCACGTCGGCGCCGTGATCGCCCAGGATCTGGGTGCAGTAGGGGCCGGCCAGGACTCGGGACAGATCGACGACACGCAGCCCCTGGAGGCTGCCTTCGGGCAGGGGCAGTCGCGGGGTGTTCATAAGCGGTGTGTCTCCAGGTGCTGCTGCAGGGCCTGCAGGCATTCGGCGTTGCAATCGGTCATCAGCCAGTGACTGGCATCGGAAAACTCCCGCAGGGTGGCATGGGGCAGGCGGGATGCAATGAGGCGGGCGTTGGCCGGTGGTATGAGTTCGTCCTGCAGGCCGTGCATCACCAGCGTGGGAGCCTTGACCTGCGGCAGCTGGGGATACGCCGCCCAGTAGATGAGCCCGAAGAGCTGGGCCTGGTAGTCGCGCGCCGTGGGGGCGTTGGCCAGCCGGATCAGGGCGTCTTCCTCGAACAGGGCGTCGGGTGTGCGACGTCCGTAGGTGTAGGGGCGCATCTGGATCAGGCTGTCTTCGGCCGACATGTGGGCCTTGGCAAACAGCAGTTGCCGCACTCGCAACGCCGCCTGCACGGCCCAGGGCCCGCCCGGGTGCGTGCCGAGCAGCGCAAGCGAGCGCAGGCGCGCCGGATGATCGACTGCAAACTGCTGGGCAATCATGCCCCCCATGGAGAAACCCACCAGGTGAGCGGTCGGTTCACCCGCCGCATCCAGCACGGCGGCAATGTCCGCCGCCATGGCCGGGACTCGATGAACCAAGGCATTGCGGACCTGGGTTTTCCCGCTGCCCCGGTTGTCCAGCAGAATCACCCGATGGGTACGGGCCAATTGGGGCGCAACGCGGAACCACATGGCCAGGCTGCAGCCCAGACCCATGACCAGCACCACGGGCTCCCCCTGTCCGAGGGAGTTCCAGTGGATGCGCGCGTCTGGACGTTCAACGTACGCCATCAGGCATCAGGGTTGCCAACGGGCAGGAGAAACGACGAAAGGTCCCATCGGTTGATTGAAATCGTGAGCACTCCGCATTATGCGGGTCGTCCTCACGGGATCAACACCGTCCGGCCGACGACGCGTCCGTGATGCAGGTCCTGCATTGCGGCATCGGCATCGGACAGAGGGCGACGGGTGACGGGGATCGGCGCCATGCGGGTGCGCTTGACCAGGGCCACCAGTTCCTGCAACTCGTGCAAGGTGCCCACGTAGCTGCCTTGCAGGGTCAGCGGCCGCATCGGAATCACGGGCAGGGCCAGCGTGAGATCGCCGCCCATCAAACCGCAAATGACGATGTGTCCACCACGTGCTGCACTGGCCATGGCCAGGCCTACGGTAGGCGTCGCTCCAACCAGATCGAGCACGGCTCGGGCCCCGCCGCCCGTGGCCTGCTGGATCTGCTGGACGGCATCGGTCGCCCGGGCGTCGATGGCCTGGAGGGCACCCGCTGCAAGGGCAGCATCCCGCTTCACCGGATCGATGTCCACCACGATCGCACCCCGGCCACCCAGGGCCTTGAGCACTTCGATGGCCATGAGGCCCAGGCCACCCGCGCCGATCACGACCAGAGGATCGGTCATGATGCGGTCGCCCAGTTTTTTCATGGCGCTGTAAGTGGTCACACCCGCGCAGGCCAGCGGTGCGGCTTGCGCGACGTCCAGCCCTTCGATGTCGACAAGGTATCGGGGGTGGGGAACGATCACGTACTCGGCAAAGCCACCAGGCCGGACAACCCCCAGGGACTGCGGCTTGATGCAGATGTTCTCTTCGCCACGGCGGCACGCAGCGCATTCGCCACAGCCGATCCACGGATGCACAAGGGCCACGCGTCCAGGCTGCACCGTCGCGGAATCGCCAACGTCGGCACCGGCCGAGACCACCTCACCCACGATTTCATGGCTCAGCGTCAGCGGGGGCTTGATACCCCGTTCGGCCAAAGTGAGTTTCTTCCCGCCGCCGAGGTCGTAGTGACCTTCCCAGAGGTGCAGGTCGGTGTGGCAAACGCCAGCAGCCCGGACCTTGAGAAGCACCTCGGTGCCTTGGGGCTCAGGAATGGCCTTTTCGACCAGTTGCAGGGCTTGTCCGTGTTGGAGCACGCAATAACAGCGCATGGGATGTCCTTGGATGGGTTGAATGGAAAGGTGGGGGAAAACGCAGGTTCAGGCCGGGCACGGCCGACACCCTGCAGCCTGATCGTTGGGCACAGAGACCAAACCGGGGTAGGCAACGTTTACACCGAGCGGGGAGCCAGCCAGGCATCCAGCGCCGGCCACATGCGAAGCTGCGCACCTCGCCCGGCCACCAGGCCGACGTGTCCACCCTTGAGGATGAGTTCCTGCCGGTCGGCGCTGCCAATTCGCTGCACCAGATCCCGCGACGATGGATAGGGGGTGATATGGTCGTCCTGGGCAAGCAGATGCAGGAACGGCACATCGATGGCGCCCAGGTCGACTCGAGTACCGCCGATATCCCAGTTGCCGTGCATCAGTCGGTTCTGGCGCAGGAAGTCGTTCACCATCTGGCGGAAAACCCCACCCGGGAAAGGAATGTTGTCGGTTTCCCACTTGCCCATGCGCAAGTTGCTGCGCACGACTTCTTCCTTGTCGGCCTGATTCAGAAGGTTCACGGCACCAGCGAGCTTGCCAAACGGCCTGAGGCCCCGCAGCGCGTTCTGCACCCACTCGGCGGGCACATTGCCGTGCTGTGCGAGCAAAGCCTCCTCGTCAAAATCCTGCCCCATCCAGGCCTTGAGCGATTCCAGGCCGTCGCTGTTGACGGGGGTTGCCATGCAGACCAGATTTTTCAGCACGGAGGCCTGTCGACGATGGCCCGAGGCGCACAGTGCCGCCCAGAGCACAGCCAGCAG
>VERU01000131.1 GCA_018882485.1 Rhodoferax sp.
CATCAAGGGTGACAAGGTCACCGGTACGGTGGGCGCCCCGGGGACGGGCCTGTCTTACCGCAAGACGCTGGTGGATGGGTCGCAGGGCTCGGCGGGCCAACCCGCAGAAGACCCGCCGTACCGAGGCAAGCCCTGGCGCGGCGTGCTGTGGACGGTGCTGATCGCCTTGGTGCTGTTTGTGGCCCTGCGGTAGCGCACTTGGCGGGCGCGGGGCGGATGTGGCATTGCGCGAGATGGTTGACAGCGTGACGCTGCGCCTCAGGCGGCCTGCAGTTCGACGTGAACTTCGCGCCCCATCGCGGTGGCGATATTGACCAACGCGTCCAGCGAGAAGCGCGACACCCGACCCCTGAGGAGGTCATTCATCCGGGGCTGGGTCACGCCGCAGTGTTGAGCGGCTTCTGTCTGGGTCCAGTTGTTTCCTTTGACGACGGCGGCAATCTGCCGCATCAGCGCCGAGCGCGCACGCAGGTTAGCCGCCTGCTCGGGTGTGTCGGTAAGGGCGTCCCAGACGCTGGCGTAAGACTCCACCACAGGTGCAGTCCTTTTGCTGTTGGTGTTCCTGGCGGTTTTCATCTAGTGCTCCTTTGACAAGGTAAGCCATCGGGTTCGAGCCAATTCAACATCCCGGGGGCTCGTCGTCTGACTCTTCTTTTGGAAAGCATGCAACACAGCGACGCAGTCTGGCAAGCGTGCGGTGTAGATCACTCGATACGTACCTGACTCATCCCAGATTCGAAGTTCTTCTACACCCTTGCCAATGACCGGCATGGGTTTGAAGTCGTCGGGTTGCTCGCCGCGCTGAACCTTTTCCAATTGGTAGCCCGCGTCCTGGCGAGCGTCCTCGGGGAACTCCCTAAGTCGCTTGAGCGAATCGCCAACGAACCGTACCGGCTTCATGGACCTCATGGACAGCAATATATCCGATTGGATATATTAAGACAAGCACGCGAATGGATCCGCAAGGATCAGGATTCTCCTCAGTTGAAAGCTACACCTTATTGCTACTTAGTTCATAGCAAACTATTCAGTCCCGACAGGGCCTAGAGTCAGCTTTCCGGACCGCCAGATCAGGCCAAGCCCGGCATTCCGAGCACCCGCGCCGCGTTGCCCAGGCGCGTGTCGAAACAGGCAAACCGGACCTCCTCACCCGCCATGTCCTGCAGCGTCCGCGCGGCAGCAAGCTGAACGCTGTCGAAACCACGCAGGGCAAAGGTGTCGGCATACTCGCCGGCCAGCTCCACGAGCGCTTGGGTGACCTCAACGATGGCATACCGGGGCCAGTCGGTTCGCAGGCGTTGGCGTACCAGCTCGATCGCCTCGGTGTCGCTCGGAACCTCTCGAACGCGTCGAGCCAGGGCAGCCATCAACTCTGCCCAGGCAATACGGCACACCGCAATGGCGGTGGCTGCGTCAGCCAAAGCCTGCATCTCGCGGCTCGAGTCCTCGAGGATGTACAACTTCACCAGCGCAGAGGTTTCGCAGAACAGGATCAACGACGGTCCTCCAGCACCATGTGACTGACGGATGCGCCGCGAGAGGTTACCGGCACCGGCAAGTCGTACCGTGGCTTGCCACCGCCCCAGGACACAGCTCCGCTGGCGATCAACCTGCGCAGTCCGGTCTGCGCCTGCTCAGGAACACCAATGATGCGGGCGATGGGTTTGTTGTGAGAGGTCACTTCGATGACCTCCCCCTGTTGGGCGCGCAACAGCACGCGCGAGAGGCTGGCTTTGAGTTCGCGAACCGCAACAGACATGGAGGCCCTCCGGAAAATGTGACCCCATTTTATCTTCAAATGCAAGAAAAATGTCCTCAACGTCAGCGCTCTCCGGCGCTTTGGGTTGTCTTCAGCTGAAAGTCGCACCTAATAGCTATTTAATTCATAGCAAACTATTCAGCCCTATCAAGGCATAGAGCCAGTTTTGACTGTCAAACCTCAGTCACGGGCCACAACCCCGCCCAAAGCCGGCTCAACCCCCCGTGGCGGGAATCACCGGCAGCAGCACATGCGAGGCGCGCAGCGCGTCGCTGAACACGGTGTTGGTGGCCGTGCGGGTGTGGGTGTGGCGGCCCAGCGGTTCGCCGGTGTTGGGGTTCACGTCCAGCCGGGGGAAGTTGCTGCTGGCGATGTCAATGCGGATACGGTGGCCGGCGGCGAACAGGTTGCTGGTGGGCTGCAGCGCGATGGTGATGGCGTAGGACTGGTCTGGCTGCATCATCACCTCGCGGTCCCAGCCCTCGCGGAAGCGGCAGCGCATGATGGAGTCTGTCAGGGCGAGCTCGAAGCCCTGCGGGTAGTCGGCACTGGGCGGGTACACATCCACCAGCTTGGCGGTGAAGTCGGTGTCCGGGGCGCTGGAGCCGATCACCAGGTGCACCTCCACCGCGCCGGTCAGTTCCACCGGCGCCGCCAGCGGCTCGGACTCGTACACCAGCACATCCGGCCGCTCGGCCAGCCGGCGGCCCGGCTGGGTGCCGCCAAAGGTGCTGGCGGTTTCGCGCTGGTCCATGGGTCCGGGGTCCACGATGGCGCGCAGCCGCAGCACCGGGTGCAGGTAGCGCGCCCACATGGCCTCCGGCCCGCCCGGTCCGTCTTCGGGCAGGTCCATGATGGAGCAGAACGGTCCGCCCAGCGTGGGCACCGGGTGCTGCGGATCGTGCACGAAACGGCGTGGCGATCCGTCGGCCGCCGGTGGCTGCGGCGACAGCCGACCGTCGCCGTGCAGGTACCAGCGGGCGGGCTGCATGCGCGCCAGCGGCCAGGCGGTCTCGTCGCGCCAGTGGCCACCGTGGTCCAGCTTGCCGGCGGCCGTCTTGCGGCCGCTGCCGCCGCCCATCACGAACAGGCGCACCGGGGCCTGCTGCGCCCAGCCGTTGCCAGCGTCCTGCAGCGTGGCGTCGAAATAGCGCAGCTGCTCCTGGAAATAGTGGTCCACTCCCCAGACGCTGGCCGGCCCGAAATCCACATCGTTGACCCACGAGGCGTCGCCCCGCATGCCCACGTGGCCCCAGGGGCCCATCACCAGCTTCTGCGGGGTGCGGTTCTTGGCCGCCATGGCGCTGAAGTAGCCGGTCATGGCTGCGGCATAGGGGTCGAACCAGCCGCCCGAAAAGGTGCCCGGAATGTCGGCATGCCGGTGGTAATGGGCCGTGTAGTTGTTGCGGTCCTCGTCCCACCAGGCGTCGCGCCGGGCCCGGGTGTAGTACTCGAACAGGATCTGTTCCAGCTTGGGCGTGTGGCGCAGCGACAGCTGCCCCGGCTTCCAGGGCATGGCGTGCAGCCAGCGGCGCAGCTGCCGCAGGTCGTTCCAGACCTCGGCCTGCAGGTCGGGGCGGTCGCGCAGCTCCTGCGAATCCTGCGCGTGGATGAACAGCGCCCAGAACATGTGCAGCTGCATGGCGCCGCCCTCGCGGCCCTGGTGCTGGTAGTTGTCGGTGGGGGTCACGTCCGGCCAGATGGCGCTCAGGTGCGGTGGGCGCTCCAGCGCGGCGCGGGCCTGCGTCACCGCCGCGAACGAGCTGCCCACCATGCCCACGCGGCCGTTGCTCCAGCGCTGGGCGGCCAGCCACTCCACGGTGTCATGGCCGTCGCGCCCCTCGTGCGGCGTGGCGGTGTGCTCGTAGTCGCCCGTGCCCTCCGACAGATGCCGGTCGCGCAGGTCCTGCAGGGCCACCACATAGCCGAGCGGCGCGAAGAACATGCCGATTTCGGCATAGCGCTGGTCCTGCTTGTTGTAGGGCGTGCGGCACAGGATGGTGGGAAACGGCCCTGGCAGGGCCTCGCCGTCGCGCGCCGGCCGGTACAGGTCGGTGGAGAGGTGGGTGCCGTCGCGCATGCGGATGCGCACGTCCTTGGAGATCACGATGCCGTGGCGCGGCCTTGCGGCGTCGGGACCCGCGCCCGAGGGGAGTGAAAATGCGTGCACGGAGGGTCCCCTTTCCGGACGAACCACCGCCCCTTGGCGGCATACTTTATAAAAGTATACAATATTCATCATGGCCGTCCTCAGCTTGGAACCTGTCGCCCCCGCTCTGCCCGCCCTTGCGGACGCGCAGGCCGGCTCGCTCTCCCGGCTGCAGCCCCGCACCCTGGCCCAGCAGGTCATCGACGCGCTGGTGGCCGCGGCCGCCGAAGGCCTCATCCTTCCAGGCGACCGCATCATCGAGACCGAGCTGGCGCAGCGCCTGGGCGTGAGCCGGGTGCCGGTGCGCGAAGCCCTGCGGGTGCTGGAGAGCCAGGGCATCGTGGTCAACGAGCCCTACAAGGGCATCCGCCTGACCCCCGTGACGCCGGAGCGCATCGACCAGCTGATCGAGGTGCGGGTGGCCCTGGAGACCACCGCGCTGACCCGGGCCATTCGACTAGGCCGCAACGACGGCGAGCACCTGGCCGCGTTGCAGGCCATCGTGGACGACATGAAGGCCCGCGCCGCCGCCAACGATGTGTTCGGCTTCGCCACCGCCGACACCCAGTTCCACCGCACCCTGTGCGCCTTTGCCGGTAACGCGGTGCTCAGCGACATGTGGGAAATGCTGGCCCGCCAGATGACCATCATCTTCGGCCTGTCGGCCCTGGGCAAGCCCATGGCCGACATCGTCGACGAGCACCTGACGCTCATCCGCGTGTTCGGCTCGGGCAACCGAACCGACATGGCGCGCGCCATCAGCGAACACATCGACGTCGAGATCCACAAGGTCGATCTCGAAAACATCATCGCCCGGCGCCGTTCCGAGGCCACGGCCATCCCCTCCTGATCAACCCCCCACCGAGCGCCGCCATGTCCAGTCCCCGTTCCGTCCCGGCCGCCGCGCTGCCGCCGGTGCGCATCCGCTCCATCGTCGCCGCCCCCCTGTTCGGTGAGAGCCCCAAGGGTGGCTGGTCGGCCGAGATCCGCCCCGAGGACTCGATCCACGCCCTGGTCGCGGTGCACACCGATGCCGGCATCACCGGCTACGGCAGCGTCTTCACCGACGGCCGGCTGGTGCAGGCCGCCCTGCAGGTGCTCGAGCCCCTGTTCCGGGGCGAGAACGCCCTGGAGCCCGAGCGGGTGGCCGAGAAGCTGCACCAGAACACCTTCTGGATGGGACGCGGCGGCACGCTCACCCACACCATCAGCGGCATCGACATCGCGCTGTGGGACATCCTGGGCAAGGTCACCGGCCTGTCGGTCGGCAGCCTGCTGGGCGGGCGCTACATCGACAAGGTGCGGCCCTACTGCTCGCTGCTGATGGAGATGCCCGAGCGCATGCACGACGTGGTGGCGCCCTACAAGGCGAAGGGCTTCAAGGCCTTCAAGGTCGGCTGGGGCCCGTTCGGGCGGCGCAACGACCCGGGGCTGGACCGCGCCATCATCGCCGCCACCCGCGACGCCCTCGGCCCCGACGCCCAGCTCTTCGTGGACCCCGGCGCCAGCGACGCGCACTGGCCGCAGGGCCTGAAGTGGGCGCTGCGCACCGCCGAGATGCTGGCCGATTACCAGGTGGGCTGGTTCGAGGAGGCCCTCAAGCCCGACGCCATCGACGACTTCTGCACCCTGCGCCGGGCCAGCCCGGTGCCCATCGCCGGCGGCGAGGTGCTCACCCGCCGGCAGGCCTTCCAGCCCTGGCTGGCGCGCGGCGCCTTCGACATCGTGCAGCCGGATGTGACCAAGGTGGGCGGCATCAGCGAGCAGCGCCGCATCGTCTGGATGGCGCAGGACTTCGGCGTGAAGTACATTGGCCACGGCTGGAACACCGCCCTGGGTGTTGCCGCCGATCTGCAGCTGGCCACCGCCTTTCCCGGCGTGGACCTGGTGGAGTTCATCGGCGGCAGCCCCTATGTGGACGGCATCCTGCGCCAGCCCTTTGCGCTCGATGCCGATGGCCTGCTGGATATTCCCAACCGGCCCGGTCTGGGCGTCGAGCTCGACCCCGAGGGCGTGGCCCGCTACACACCCGACGCCGCGCCCCTGTTTGCCGGCTGAAGCGGCGGGCATCGAAGCAGTCCAGGCATGGATCAGCCCACACCGCAAACCCTGTTCTCCCTGGCTGGGCGCGTCGCGCTGGTCACCGGCGCCTCGCGCGGCCTGGGCTGGGGCATGGCCCGCGCCCTGGCCGGCGCGGGCGCCCGGGTGGTGCTCAATGGCCGCGACCCGGCCACCCTGGCCGCGCGCCAGGCCGAGATCGAGGCGGCAGGCGGTCTGGCCGATGTCGCCGCGTTCGATGTGCGCGACCGCCAGGCTGGTGATGCCGCCATCGACGCCATCGTGGCCCGCCACGGCGCGCTCGACATCCTGGTCAACAACGCCGCCTTCGGTGTGCCGCGCGACTTTTTCGACATCTCCGACGACGACTGGCGGCTCTCGCTGGACGTGGCGCTCGACGCCTGCTTCCGCCTGTCGCAGAAGGCGGCCGCCGGCATGGCGGCGCGCGGCTGGGGCCGCATCGTCATGATCTCGTCGGTCAACGCCCGCATCGGCCGCGCCACCAACACCCCGTACATCACCGCCAAGGCCGGCCTCGAGGGCCTGACCCGTGGCATGGCCGCCGAGCTGGCCACCCGCGGCATCACCGTCAACGCCATCGCCCCCGGCTACATGGCCACCGACATCAACACCGTTTTTCGCGCCCAGCCGGGGCGCTACGACTGGATCCTCAACCGCACGCCCATGAAGCGCTGGGGCACGGCCGACGATCTCATGGGCGCCACCCTGTTCCTGTGCAGCGACGCCTCGGCCTTCATGACCGGGCAGGTCATGGTGATCGATGGCGGCATGACGGTCGTGATCTGAGCCCCGCCGTCCGGCATCCGCAGATCCTGCGTCGGCGGCCGAGGCGCTGCCGCTGGGGTTTCTGGAGCCCTGTTGCCGGCCCAGTCACACACGGCCGTTTGCTTCTATAAAGATAGCAAACTATCCAATAAATACAAGACCTGGAGACCAATTTGACCCTGGAAATGACCCATCCGGCCGAGGCCGGTCTCTGTCCCCAGCGGTGCCAGCGGCTGGTGGATCGGCTGCAGTCCGAGGTCGCGGGCGGGCGCCTGCCGGGCGCCGTGGTGCTGGTGGCGCGGCGCGGGCGGATCGGCCTGCTGCAGGCGG
>VERU01000132.1 GCA_018882485.1 Rhodoferax sp.
CCCCGAGCCGGTGCCGATCTCCAGCACTTTCTCGTGACGCAGCACCGCCGCTTCCTGCAGCAGCCGGGCTTCCACGCGGGGGGCCAGCATGCAGGCGCCATGGCCCAGCGGGATTTCCATGTCGACGAAGGCCAGTGCCCGGTGCGCCAGCGGCACGAAATCCTCGCGCCGCACGACGGCCAGCAATTCCAGCACCGCAGCATCCGCCACATCCCAGGGGCGGATCTGCTGTTCGATCATGTTGAATCGGGCCTGTTCGACGTCCATTCCTGTGCTCCGGGTTCCTTGCAGTCGGGTTTTCACCGATTTTAGCGGTCGGGTCCGGCGCTGGCGGCGGGGGCGACGGCGGCCGGTGGCAGGCCCGCCAGCCGCCGCAGCCACAGGGCCAGGTCGTCCATGTAGCAATACACCACGGGAACCACCACCAGCGTCAGCAGCGAGGAGGTGATGACGCCGCCGATCACGGCCTGCCCCATGGGAGCGCGCATCTCCGAGCCTTCGGTCAGCGCAAAGGCCAGCGGCACCATGCCGAAAATCATGGCCAGCGTGGTCATGAGGATGGGGCGCAGCCGCACCCGCGCCGCCAGCAGCAGTGCGTCGTGGCGGCTTGCGCCCTGCTCGCGGGCGCGGATGGCGAAATCGACCAGCAGGATGGCGTTCTTGGTGACCAGACCCATCAGCATGATGACGCCGATCACCGAAAACATGGACAGGGCGGAGTTGAACAGCATCAGCGCCAGCACCACGCCGATGAGGGTCAGCGGCAGTGCGGTCATCAGCGCCAGGGGTTGCAGAAAGCTCTTGAACTGGCTGGCCAGGATCATGTAGATGAAGATCACCGCCAGCGCCAGCGCCGAGACCGCGTAGCCAAAGGCGTCGGCCATGTCCTTGGTGGCGCCGCCAAACCGGAAGCTGTAGCCCGGCGGCAGCACGATGCCGTCCATGGCGGTGCGGATGTCGGCCGATACCTCGCCGGTGGACCGGCCGGTGACGTTGGCGCTGAGCGAGACCTCGCGCGTCAGATCGCGCCGGTTGATCTGGTTGGGCACCGTGGATGGGCTGACCTGGGCGAACTGATCCAGCCGCACCACCCGCGAGCTGCCGTCGGCCGCCCCGCCCAGAGCGAAGGGAATGCGCTCCAGATCGTGCGGGCTGTTGCGGGCGTCGGGGTCCAGCCGGACGTTCACATCGTAGGTCTGGTCATCGGGTGCGCGCCAGTTGCCCACCGTCTGGCCCGCCACCAGGGTGCGCAGCGCGTTGCCCACTGCCGTCACGCCCAGACCCAGGTCGGATGCCGCGTCGCGCCTCAGCACCACGTTGAGCGCCGGTTTACCCGGTTTGGCGCTGGTGTCCGGATCGACCAGACCCGGGATGCCGCGCACCCGCTCCAGCGTCAGGGCCGACAGCCGCTCCAGTTCGGCGATATCGGGTCCCATGATCGAGAACGACAGCTGCTTCTGCCCGGTCATGGCATCGGTCAGCCCGACATGAGTCACGGTGATGCCGGGTACCCGCCGCAGCCGCTCGCGAAGTTGCAGCGCGAAGGCTTCCACACCCAGTTTGCGGTCCTTGCGGTCCACCAGCCGGATGTAGACGCTGGCGTACATCTTGCCCTGGGCGGTTCCGGTGTTGATCGTGCTCAGCGTGTAGCGCACTTCGGGAAATTCGCGCACCACCGCCTCGACCTGGCGCGCCCGCGCTTCCGTCACCTCCAGCGAGGAACCGGTGGGCGTGTAGAAGTTCACCGAGGTTTCCGAGAAGTCCGACTTGGGCACGAATTCGGTGCCCAGCAGCGGCACCAGAAACAGGCTGCCCACGAAGATGCCCACCGCCAGCAGCAGGGTGATCAGGCGGTGCGCCAGCGCCTGCCGCAGCACATCCTGATAAAGCTCGGCCAGGGCTTCGGTGGCGCGGTCGAAAGCGCCGGTCACCCGCCCGATGGTGCGGTCGTACCAGGAACGCCGCCCGCTGGCGGCCCCCGGTGCGCCATGCGCGCCGATGCTGGGGTCGTGCCAGACGCTCGAGAGCATGGGATCGAGCGTGAAGCTGACGAACATCGAGATCAGCACCGCCGCCACGATGGTGATGCCGAATTCGTGGAAAAACTTGCCGATGATGCCGCCCATGAAGCCGATGGGCAGGAACACGGCCACGATGGACAGCGTGGTGGCCAGCACCGCCAGCCCGATCTCCTGGGTGCCGTCCAGGGCGGCGCGAAAGGCCGGCTTGCCCATTTGCACGTGCCGCACGATGTTCTCCCGCACCACGATGGCGTCGTCGATCAGCAGGCCCACGCACAGGCTGAGCGCCATCAGCGTGATCATGTTGATGGTGAAACCGGCCGCGTACATGAACAGGAAGGAGCCGATCAGCGCAATCGGCAGGGTCAGGCCGGTGATGACGGTGGAGCGCCAGGAGTTCAGGAACAGGAACACGATCAGCACGGTCAGCGCGGCGCCTTCGATCAGGGTGCGTCGAACGTTGTCCACCGAGACGCGGATCTGGCGCGAGCCGTCGGTGATGGGCTCCAGCCGCACGCCCGGCGGCAGCTGCGGCTGCATCGCGGCGATGGCCTGGCGCAGGCCGTCCACCACCACGATGGTGTTCTCGTCCTGCGACTTCTGCACGTTGAGCAGCAGGGTGCGCTGCCCGTTGTACAGCGCCAGGCTCTCGGCCTCCTGGGCCGCATCGCTGATGCGGGCCAGCTGTT
Organism: Rhodoferax sp.; assembly: GCA_018882485.1. Classification (GTDB taxonomy): domain Bacteria; phylum Pseudomonadota; class Gammaproteobacteria; order Burkholderiales; family Burkholderiaceae_C; genus Rhodoferax. Next base: position 2,711 of record VERU01000132.1, read on the forward strand.
CGAGCCGCACCGGCGCGCCGTTCTTGCGCGCCACGATGATGCGCCCGAAGTCTTCGGGCCGCTGCATGCGCGCGGCAATCTGCACCACCCGCTCCTGCTCCAGCGAGCGGATGGCGCCCAGCGGCAGGTCCTGGTTGTCGTTGCGCACCGCCGCGACCACCTGGTCGGGCGTGATGCCGAAATTTTCCAGCGCCTCGGGTTTGAGGTAGAGGTTGATTTCGCGCCGGGTGCCGCCCACCAGCGTGACCGAGCCCACGCCGCGCACGTTTTCCAGGCGCTTCTTGAGCGTCTGCTCCCCCCAGTTGCTCAATTCGACCGGGCTGGGCCCACCGGCCCGGGCATCGGCCAGCACCGCCACCGACCAGATCGGGCGGGATGCGGGGTCGAAGCGCAGCACCCGCGGCTCCTTGACTTCGGTACGCAGCGTGGGCCGTATGGCAGCCACCTTTTCGCGCACATCGTCGGCGGCCTTGCGGCCGTCGATGTGCAGCCCGAACTCGATCACCACCACCGACTGGCCTTCGTAGCTGCGCGAGGTCAGGGCGTTGATGCCGGCGATGGAATTGACGCCCTCCTCGATCTTGCGCGAGACCTCGCTTTCCACGATTTCCGGCGCCGCCCCCGGGTACTCGGCGATCACCACGACCGTCGGAAAGTCGATGTCCGGGAACTGCTCGACCTGCAGCCGCTGCAGCGAGAACAGGCCCAGCACCACCAGCGCGGCCATGACCATGGTCGCGAACACCGGGTTTTGCAGGCTGACGCGGGTGAACCACATGGCTCAGTTCCCCGGGGGCAGCTTGACCATCGTGCCGGCACGCAGTGCGCCCACCGAACCGGCCAGCACCACCGCACCCGCTTCGACGCCCTGCACCGCCACCCAGGTGCCGTCGGCCTGTTCGCCGCGCGCCCCCAGCGTGACCGTGCGGTGCACCACCTGGCCCTGCTGGGCCAGCTGCAGGTAGGGCTGGGGCTTGTCGGTGCGTACCGCCGACAGCGGCACCGCCAGGGCGCGGCTGCTGCCGATTTCCAGCGTGCCCTGGGCGAACAGGCCCTGGCGCAGACCCGGCGCCGGGGGCAGGGCGAGGTAGGCCAGCACCGCGCGGCTGCCGGCGACTGCGCTGGGGTTGACGCGCACCACCCGAGCCGTCAGCGGCTGGCTGGCGCCCTCGACGCCGAGTCGCGCGGTCTGTCCGACGCGCACCCACACCGAATCGGCGGGGCTCAGGCTGGCCTCCACCTCCAGCCGACCGAGGTCCACAATTTCCAGGATGCGGCCATCGACCGCCACCCGCTCGCCCGGCTGGGCCAGCCGTTGCGACACCACGCCGGAAATCGGTGCCCGCAGCACCGCGTCGTCGAGCGCGCGCAAGGCCAGATCCACCGCCGCCAGCGCCGCGCGGTGGTTGGCCTGGGCCGAGTCCAGCGTGGCCAGCGAGGTGTCCAGCGCGGTGCGCGAGATGAAGCCCTGGTTGACCAGCGCCCGGTTGTTGTCGGCGCTGCGCTGGGCGATGTCGACCTGGGCGCGCGCCGCTTCGGCCTGCTGCTGCGCCTGCCGCAGCCGGGCCTGGGCTTCGGCCGGGTCGATGCGGGCCACCACCTGGCCGGCCCGCACGCTGTCGCCCTCGCGCAGGCTCAGGCCCTGCAGTTCACCGGCCAGGCGGGCCTTGACCAAGGCCGAACTGGCCGCCTTGAGTGTGCCGCTCAGTCCGATGGCCCGGGTCAGGGTCTGCTCGGCCACCCGGTGCATGTCGGCAGCGCCCAGCTCCACCACCGCCTGGGTTTTCTGGGCCGCCTGCTGGGCATCGATGGCGGCTTTTTGCGCCTGTCGGTTGGCCATGAGGCGCGCACCGCCCAAGCCCAGCACGGCCAGCAGCAGCGCCAGCAACAACCATTTCATCCAGGTCTTCATGGAATGCGTATCCGGTTTCAGGGGTGGACGGTGGAGGCAGGAGGCGCGGGCGCGCGCGCGCCCAGGCCGGCCAGCAGCAGTTCGCTCTGGGCCGCGATGTAATCCTGCGGCACCAGTTCGGCCGCGCCGGCGCAGCATCCCAGCGAATGCTGCCAAAGGGCCAGGTACATCATGGGCGCCAGCACGCCGTAGGTGGCATATCCGATATGGGGCACCGTGAATTCTCCGCGGTCCACGCCGCGCTGCAGGATGCGGCGGATCAGCTCATGGCCAGGCCGGATCACCTCGTGCTGGAAAAATTCGGCCAGTTCGGGGAAATTGCGCGCCTCGCTCATCATCAGCTTGGTGATGCCCGAAGCCCGGGTCGAGCCGATGCGTTCCCACCAGCTGCGCATGCCGTAGCGCAGCATGTCGGCCGTGCTGCCCTCGAAGCGCTCGAACTCGGCGTTCCACTCCTCGAAGCGGCCCGACAGGTTCTCGCGCACGACCGCCTTGAACAACTCTTCCTTGGTGCTGAAATACAGGAACAGGGTGCCTTTGGACACGCCGGCCAGGTGCGCCACTTCCTCGGCGCGGGTTGCGGCGTATCCCTTTTGCACGAACAGTTCCAGCGCAGCGTCCAGCAGCTCGCCCGGGCGGGCCTCCTTGCGGCGTTCCCGCCGGCCATGACCGGTCGCCTCATAGGGGCTGGAACCGGCCGGGTGGTCTGTGGCGGAAGGGGAGGGCGGAACCATGAGCTACTGACTGACGGGTTAGTAATGTAGCCAGCCCGGCGAAGCCTGTCAATTCGCCGGATGTCGTGGCCGCCGCGTACACTGCCCTGCCCACCCGGGGTGTTGGCAGCGGCCGGGTGCCCGAGCCGCCCGATCGAGCGCCGGCACCTGACGTGCCGGGGAACCCCGGGCACCCCAACCTGGAGAACTGGCCTGTGACCCCATTGCCCGAGACCGATGATCTGCCTGAACCTCAGGCGCCCTCAGCGGCCGACGCCCGGGTGTCCCCGGGCATGACCCTGGTGCTGGGCGGCGGCTGCTTCTGGTGCACCGAAGCCGTGTTCGTGCAGGTGCGGGGCGTGCTGGATGTGGAAAGCGGCTATAGCAACGGTCAGCCGCAGCAGCCCAGCTACGAGCAGGTCTGCACCGGCCGCACCGGCTGCAACGAGGTGGTGCGCCTGCAGTACGACCCCGCCCAGGTGAGCACCCGGGAGCTGCTGGAGATATTCTTCCTGATCCACGACCCGACCACGCTCAACCGCCAGGGCCACGACGTGGGCACGCAGTACCGCAGTGGCATCTACACCACCCACCCCGAGCAGCAGGCGGTGGCGCAGGCGCTGATCGCCGAGCTGGCCGCCAGCGGCGTCTATCGTTCGCCCATCGTGACCGAGGTGCAGCCGCTGGCCCATTACTGGCCGGCCGAGGACTACCACCAGGATTTTTTCGCGCGCAACCCCGGCCAGGGCTACTGCCTGGCGGTGGCCGCGCCCAAGGTGGCCAAGTTCCGCAAGACCTTTGCCCGGCTGGCCAAGGCCTGAACGCGGGCTGGCCTGGCCGGGTGAATGGATGGCGGTCTGACCGGGTGGCGCTTTGATCCAGACGCGCGGCCTGCAGTACCGGTACCCCGGCGGGCCGCTGCTGGCCTTTGCCGACGTGACCGTGCCGCAGGGCGGGGTGCTGCGCGTCGCCGGGCCGTCGGGCTGCGGCAAATCGACCTGGCTGGCGCTGATGGCGGCGCTGATGGCGCCCACGGCGGGCACGCTGGTGGTGGCCGGCCAGCCCCTGGCGGCTTTGCGCGGAGCGGCGGCCGATGCCTGGCGCGCGCGCCACATCGGTTTTTTGCCGCAAACCCTGCACCTGAGCACGGCGCTGACCGTGCGGCGCAACCTGGCATTGGCGCAGTGGGCCGCGGGCCAGCCCGAGGATGCGGCAGCCATCCAGCGGGCGCTGCAGGCGCTGGGTGTGGCCGAACTGGCGCAGCGCCGGCCCGCCCAGTTGTCGGGTGGCCAGGCGCAGCGGGTGGCGCTGGCGCGCGCCGTGCTGCTGCAGCCGCAGGTGATCCTGGCCGACGAACCCACCGCCAGCCTGGACGACGACGCGGCTGCCGCCGCCCTCGAAGGCCAGGCTCAGCGCCTTCAAGCCGTCGACGGCCGTCAGAACCTCGGCCTCGGTGGCCTCGATCACCGGGGCGCGCGCGGTCTTCTGGTTGCAGCCGGCCACCAGCGCGTTCAGCGACAGCGGGTAGGTGTCGGGGACCGTGTGCTGCTTCTCCACCAGCACGCCCAGCACCCGGGCCTCCAGGGGCGTCAGGCTTCGAACCGGCCCCACGGCGTCAGACCCCAAAGCCGTCGTCGGCCTGGATGACGGCGCCATTGATGAAGTGACTCTCGTTGGCGCACAGCATCATCAGCGTGGCATCCAGGTCTTGCGGCTGGCCCACGCGCTTG
>VERU01000133.1 GCA_018882485.1 Rhodoferax sp.
CAAGACCGGAGCCCAACAACATGCCACCCGCGCCGCAAAGCCCACCGATGTAGCGCCATAGCACCCAGCCCGGCATCCAGGCGCTCAAGGCCATGGCGGCGGTGGTGAGCAGCGCCATCCACAGCCCCGCGCTATAGAGCCGATGCCGCCAACGCACATCGTCCAACCAAGCCGCGGCGAGCGCGCCGATCATGTACCCCGCGTAGTTGACCGCTGCCAGCGCGCCTGCGCCCACATCACTCAAACCGGTTTGGGCTTGCAAAGTGGGCAGCAGCGGCGTGTAGGCAAAGCGGGCGAGCCCAATGGTGAGCACCAAGCTGCAAATGCCGCCGATGCTGACTTGCCAGGGTTTGAGGGGTGAGGCGTGGGAGGAAGACATGCTGGGCGACAAGTATCGCCCAGCCGCTTTATTTTTTCTGTGGAGGCAAGTCGGTGCAGCTACCGTGCGCCACTTCCGCCGCCATGCCGATGCTCTCGCCCAGCGTGGGGTGTGGATGAATGGTCTTGCCGATATCGACCGCATCGGCCCCCATCTCGATGGCCAGCGCAATCTCGCCGATCAGGTCGCCGGCATGCGTGCCGACAATGCCGCCGCCGACGATCCGGTGCGTATCCGCGTCGAACAGCAACTTGGTGAAGCCCTCGTCGCGGCCGTTGGCGATCGCGCGGCCCGAGGCGCTCCACGGGAACAGGCCCTTGGTGACCTTGCGACCGGCCTTCTTCGCTTCGTCTTCCGTGAGCCCGACCCACGCGACTTCCGGATCGGTGTAGGCCACCGACGGAATCACCTTGGCATCGAAGTACGACTTCTCGCCGCAGGCGGCCTCGGCCGCCACGTGCCCTTCGTGCACCGCCTTGTGCGCCAGCATCGGCTGGCCGACGATGTCGCCGATCGCGAAGATGTGCGGCACGTTGGTGCGCATCTGCGAATCGACCGCGATGTAGCCGCGTTCGTTGACCATCACGCCGGCCTTCTCGGCGCCGATCTTGCGGCCGTTGGGCGACCGGCCGACCGACTGCAGCACCAGGTCGTAGCGCTGGGCTTGCGCCGGTGCGCTGTCGCCCTCGAAGCGGACGTGAATGCCATCGGCATGCGCCTCGGCCGACGCAGTACGGGTCTTGAGCATCACCTGGTCGAACCGGCCGGCGTTCTTCTTCTGCCAGACCTTCACCAGGTCGCGATCGGCGCCCATCATCAGGCCGTCGAGCATCTCGACCACGTCGACCCGCGCGCCGAGCGCCGAGTACACGGTGGCCATCTCCAGGCCGATGATGCCGCCGCCGATCACCAGCATCTTGCCCGGCACCTGGCGCAACTGCAGCGCGCCGGTGGAGTCGACGATGCGCTCGTCCTGCGGCAGGAACGGCAGCCGCACCGGCGCCGAGCCGGCGGCGATGATCGCCTGCGCGAAACGGATCACCTGCTTGCCGCCGGTCTTGTCCTGGGCGTCGCCTTCGGTCAGTTCCACTTCCACGTGCTGCGGATCGACGAAGCTGCCGTAGCCACGCACCACGGTGACCTTGCGCATCTTGGCCATCGCCGCCAGACCGCCGGTGAGCTTGCCGATCACCTTGTCCTTGTGCGTGCGCAGCTTGTCGAGATCGACGGTCGGCGCCGCAAAGCTGACGCCGATATCCGCAAAATGCGCCGCCTCGTCCATCACCGCGGCCACGTGCAGCAGCGCCTTGGACGGAATGCAGCCGACGTTCAGACACACCCCGCCGAGCGTGGCGTAGCGCTCGACCAGCACCACGCGCTTGCCCATGTCGGCCGCGCGGAACGCTGCCGAGTAGCCACCGGGGCCGGCGCCGAGCACGAGGATGTCGCAGTCGAGGTCGGCCTTGCCGGCGAAGGTCGATGGAGCGACGGCCACTGGCGCCGCTGACGCAGTCGGTGCTGGTACAGGCGCAGAAGCCGGGGCAGGTGCCGGCGAAGGAGCGGCAGCCGCCGCCTCACTCGCCTCCAGCAGCAGGATCAGCGAGCCCTCGGCCACCTTGTCGCCCAGCTTGACCTTCACCTCCTTCACCACACCAGCCGCCGACGAAGGTATCTCCATCGACGCCTTGTCGCTCTCCACCGTGATCAGCGACTGCTCCTTGCTCACCGCATCACCCGGCTTGACCAGCAGCTCGATCACCTCGACTGCCTTGAAGTCGCCAATGTCCGGCACCTTCACTTCAACCATTTGTCCCATGCTTTGCACCCATCTTCAGGGGTTTGTCGTGGCCGCGCCGCCTGCCACGGGCCGGCGGCGCGGATGCGAGCTGACTGACGCGACGTTCAGACCGTGACCGGATTGGGCTTGGCCGGGTCGATGCCGTAGCGCGTGATGGCCTCGGCCACCTTGGCCATCGGCAGCACGCCCTCTTCGGCGAGCGACTTCAGCGCCGCGATCACCATGAAACGCCGATCGACCTCGAAGAACTCGCGCAGCTTCTCGCGCGTGTCGGAGCGACCGAAGCCATCGGTGCCCAGCACCGTGTAGCTGCGACCCCGCGGCATGTACGGCCGGATCTGGTCGGCGAACAGGCGCATGTAGTCGGTCGAGGCCACCACCGGGCCGGCGGTGCGCTCCAGGCACTGCTGCACGTAGCTGACGCGCGGCGTGGCGGTCGGATTGAGCAGATTGTGACGCTCGACATCGATGCCGTCGCGCCGCAGCTCGGTGAAGCTGGTGACGCTCCAGACATCGCCGGCCACGCCCCAGTCCTTCTCAAGCATCTCGGCGGCCGCCAGCACCTCGCGCAGGATGGTGCCGCTGCCGAGCAGTTGCACGCGGGCGATCGAGCGGCCCATGCCGCTGCCGGCCGGCCCCTCGCGCAACAGGTACATGCCCTTCAGGATCCCCGCTTCCTGACCCTTGCCGAGGCCCGGCTGCGGGTAGTTCTCGTTCATCAGCGTGATGTAGTACCAGACGTTTTCCTGCTCGCCGACCATGCGGCGCAGGCCGTCCTGGATGATCACTGCAACCTCGTGCGCAAACGTGGGGTCGTAGCTGACGCAGTTCGGGATGGTCGAGCTCATCAGGTGCGAATGACCGTCCTGGTGCTGCAGCCCCTCGCCATTGAGCGTGGTGCGGCCGCTGGTCGCGCCGAGCAGGAAGCCGCGCGCCTGCATGTCGCCCGCGGCCCAGGCCAGGTCGCCGATCCGCTGGAAGCCGAACATCGAATAGAAGATGTAGAAGGGAATCGTGATCCGGTTGTTGGTCGAGTATGAGGTCGCCGCGGCGATCCATGAACTCATGGCGCCGGCCTCGTTGATGCCCTCTTCCAGAATCTGACCTGCCTTGTCCTCGCGGTAGTACATCACCTGGTCTTTGTCGACCGGCGTGTATTTCTGCCCTTCGTGGGCATAGATACCGATCTGGCGGAACAGGCCTTCCATGCCGAACGTACGGGCCTCATCGGGAACGATGGGTACGACACGCGGACCGATGGCCTTGTCGCGCAGCATGGCGGTGAGGAAGCGCACAAAAGCCTGGGTGGTCGAAATTTCGCGGCCCTCGGCAGTCGGCTCCAGGATGGCCTGGAAAGCGGACAATGCCGGCACCGGAATCTGCTCTTCGGCCTGACGGCGACGCGCGGGCAAATAGCCACCGAGTGCCTTGCGACGCTCGTGCATGTACTTCATCTCTGGCGAGTCTGCCGATGGCTTGTAGAACGGCAAGCTGGGCAACTGCTCATCAGAGACCGGGATGCCAAAACGGTCGCGGAATTCGCGGATGGCATCGTCATCCATTTTCTTGGTCTGGTGGGCGGTATTTTTGCCCTCGCCCACCTTGCCCATGCCGAAGCCTTTGACGGTATGTGCCAGCACCACCGTCGGAAGCCCCACTGTGTTGTACGCTGCATGGAAAGCTGCGTAGACCTTGTTGGGATCATGACCGCCACGGTTCAGGCGCCAGATGTCGTCATCGCTCATGCGGGAGACCATTTCCAGCAACTCGGGGTAGCGTCCGAAGAAATGCTTGCGGACAAATGCACCATCATTGGCCTTGCAGGCCTGAAAGTCGCCGTCCACCATTTCGTTCATCAATTTGACCAGCAAACCGCGCTTGTCGCGGGCCAGCAATGCGTCCCAGTAGCCACCCCAGATGAGCTTGATGACGTTCCAGCCTGCACCACGGAACTCGCCTTCCAACTCCTGGATGATCTTGCCGTTGCCACGCACCGGCCCGTCCAGACGCTGCAGATTGCAGTTGACGACAAAAATGAGGTTGTCCAGCTTTTCGCGGGCCGCCAGCGAGATGGCGCCCAGTGACTCGGGTTCGTCCATTTCGCCGTCACCGCAGAACACCCAGACCTTGCGACGGGATGTGTCCGCAATGCCACGCGCATGCAGATACTTGAGGAAACGTGCCTGATAAATGGCCATGATGGGCCCCAGCCCCATCGACACCGTGGGGAACTGCCAGAAATCGGGCATGAGCTTGGGGTGCGGATAGGAACTCAGCCCCTTGCCGTCGACTTCCTGCCGGAAATTGAGCAACTGCTCTTCGGTCAGGCGACCTTCAAGGAAAGCCCGACCGTAAATGCCGGGGCTGGAGTGGCCCTGAAAATAAATGAGGTCGCCACCGTGCACGCCGTCATCGGCATGCCAGAAATGGTTCATGCCGCAACCGATCATGGTGGCGAGCGATGCGAAAGAGGAAATATGTCCACCGAGGTCGCCACCATCCGCAGGATTCAAGCGGTTGGCCTTGACGACCATGGCCATGGCATTCCAGCGGATGTAAGAACGGATGCGCTCCTCATACTCGGAATTGCCGGGGTTGTGCACTTCCAGGTGCGTGGGGATGGTGTTGACGTAGGCCGTGTTGGCCGAGAACGGAATGTGGGCGCCGCTGCGGCGGGCCTTGTCGATCATGGTTTCAAGAAGAAAGTGCGCGCGCTCGGGACCTTCGCGGTCGATGACGGCCTCCAGTGCGTCCAGCCACTCCTGCGTTTCGATGGAATCGGGATCTGAGCCAGCCGGAAAATCGGGCAACGCTGACATGACAACCTCCTTTTGATTTGACCTGACCGGACTGACCGGGCGATTTCTGGGTTCTCGGGTGCCTGCTCCAGACAATGAGCCTGCAATTAACCGAAGCCATTATGCCACCGGGACGTCAAATTTTTCAAATGACGATGTGTAATTTTATAATGCGAAATATTAGAATGATCATTCCATTTTGAGCAGAATAAAAGCACGGGCAGAACCCGTGCTGAGAACTCAGATTGGAAGTTTTCAGACATGGCGTGTCCAAATTTCCTTACACTCACAGTATTGAGATGTCTGCCCGTCAATACACTTGAACCTGCTTGCCTCCATCCGTCGATTGCTGAAACGCTCCACCGTGCTGTGGGCCACGCCCCTGCTCGGGATGATTTTCTTCATCATCGCGATGGGTGCGTTTCTGTTCGTGATGCACAGGCAGGATGCGCAACTGACCCACGACACCCTGATACGCGACGTGGAAATGGCCAGACAGACCCTGCGGGTGAGATTGCAGACCACACAGGATCGCCTGACACAGCTGGCCCGGGATGTCGGGCAGGACACGGTGGATGACACGGGGTTTCTGGATCGCACCCGTACCCTGCTGGAAGATGCGCCTGAGCTGCACCAGATCGGCCTGATGGACAAGGAGCGCTTCTCGCGTTGGGGCGTCACCCGCAGGGGCAAGACGGACAGCGACCTGCACCGCCCGGATGAGCGGATTGAAGATGCGGAAAGCTACTGGGCCTTTGTCACCGCAAAGGATTCGGGGCGCCCGGTTTACTCACGCCCATTCGTCGGGCCGGCCTCCGAGATTTACATTGAGCTGCATGCCCCCATCTACAGCACGCGCGGCATTTTCCAGGGTACGGTGTACGCAGCCATGCCCATCAACAACCTGCTGCTGGAGGTGCTGCCCAAAACATTCCAGACGCGCTATCTGTTCAACATCATTGATGGTGGCGGCAATCCGGTGGCCAGCAATGGGGGTCGAAGTCTGGAACGCGCTTTTGACGCCTATGAGGTTGCGCTCGACCCGCCGGGTCAGGGCCTTCGCATGCGCGCGATTGCCCTGATTACCAACAACCGCTTGATACAGAACACCCTGGCCTGGGTGGTGGTGGGTCTGTCCCTGATCGTCATCTGGAGCTTTCTGATGTTGATGCGGCACGCAGCCGCCAGGGCCCGCGCCGAGGCATCCCTGCTGGCCGAGGCGGAATTCCGCCGGGCAGTTGAAAATTCGGTCAGCACCGGCTTGCAGGTGTTTGACCTCAACGGGCGCATCACCTATGTCAATCCGGCGTTCCTGCGCATGACCGGACTGTCGGAAAACGAACTGGTAGGTCACGGTGCGCCCTTCCCATACTGGCCAACCCATCACCGCGAAGAGCAGATGCGCAATCTGGACATGGTGCTCTCGGGCCTGGCCCCGGCCAACGGCATTGAGCTGAAAATGCAGCGCCGCGATGCCCACCTGTTTGATGCCCGCATGTACGTTTCTCCCCTGATCAACGGGCAAGGCACACAAACAGGATGGATGACATCCATCACTGATATCACCGAACCGCGCCGCATACGGGAGGAATTGGCTGCCGCGCATGAGCGCTTCACCACGGTGCTGGAAGAGATGGATGCCGCCATATCCGTTTCAGCACCGACCGGCAAAGGCGTACGCGACCTGCTGTTTGCCAACCGTCTGCACCGGGATTGGTTTGGGCAATGTCTGACCGACGGGGCATTGGGCGAGGCCGACCTGATCAATGCAACTGGTCCCGGCGTTTTCGAGTGTTATTGGGCAGACCCGCCCCGCTGGTTCGAAGTACGCCGCAGGACGATTACATGGGTGGACGGACGCTGGGTGTCCATGGATGTGAGCACCGACGTCACCGAACGCAAACAGGCGGCCGAGTCGGCCAAAACACAGCAGGAAAAGCTGCAGTTCACCAGCCGTCTGGTGACCATGGGTGAGATGGCATCACTACTGGCGCACGAACTGAACCAGCCACTGGCTGCCATCAGCAACTACAGCATGGGCAGCGTCAGC
>VERU01000134.1 GCA_018882485.1 Rhodoferax sp.
CTACCGCGTTCCGGACGATGGCGACACCCGGCAGCGTGCGGTGTGCCCGGACTGTCACACCATCCACTACGAAAACCCTCTCAACGTGGTGGGTACCGTGCCTTACTGGGGCGACCGGGTGCTGCTGTGCAAGCGCAACATCGAGCCGCGCTGGGGCAAGTGGACCCTTCCGGCCGGTTTCATGGAACAGGACGAGACCGTGGCCCAGGGCGCAGCCCGCGAGACCGTGGAGGAAGCCGGCGCCGAGTTCGAGCTGGAGGGGTTTTTCAGCCTCGTCAACGTGGCGCATGTCAGCCAGGTGCACCTGTTTTACCGTGCGCGGCTGCTGAGCGACCGTTTCAACCCGGGCACGGAGACGCTGGAAGCCCGGCTATTCTCGGAAGATGAAATTCCCTGGGACGAAATCGCCTTCCGGACCGTGAAGGAGACTCTGCTGCGCTACTTCTCCGACCGCCGGACGGGAACCTTCTCGATCCACACCTTCGACATCGCCTGAACCAGCTCGAACCGTCCCGCACAGAACTTCGCCGATCGTCCCTGCCCCAAGATGCTGCCCTGTTTCCTGCTGCTCGACCTGGAGACCACCGGGGGCAACCCGGTACACGACCGGATCACCGAGATCGCGGCGGTTCGCATGGAAAACGGACGCGAGGTGGCGCGCTGGAGCACGCTGGTCAACCCGGAATGCCGCATCTCCGGATTCATCCAGAACCTGACGGGCATCAGCAACGCCATGGTGGCCGAGGCGCCTGCGTTCTCCCAGGTGGCCGGCCGGCTGCTGGAACTCCTCGATGGCGCCGTGCTGGTGGCCCACAACGTGCGCTTCGACCACGGTTTCCTGGTGCAGGAGTACCAACGGCTGGGAATCGGCCTGTCGACCCGCACCCTCTGCACCGTGCGCCTGTCCCGGCTGCTGTACCCCCAGCATCGCAGCCACGGGCTCGATGCGATCATGCAGCGCCACGGCCTGACCACCCGGGACCGGCATCGGGCCATGGGGGATGTGGATATGGTGCTGGCCTGGCTGGGGCAGGTTGAGCAGGAATTCGGCGAGACCGTGCTGCAGCAGCGGGCGCAGCATCTGCTCCAGGGCAGCGCGGCGATGCCGCCCCACCTGGAGACCGACGTGGCGCGGATGCCGGACACTCCCGGCGTGTACCTGTTCTTCGGCGAGGGCCCGATTCCCCTGTACATCGGCAAGAGCGTTCACCTGCGCAGCCGGGTGATGTCGCATTTCCAGGCGGCCACGCGGGAAGCCCGCGAAATGCGCATGGCCCAGGAGATTCGCCGAATCGAATGGCAGGAGACGGCCGGTGAGCTCGGCGCCCTGCTGCTCGAATCGCGCCTGGTCAAGCAGATGCAGCCGCTGCACAACCGCCAGCTGCGACGGGAGCGGCGCCTGTTCGCCTGGCAGCTCGCCATGGAACCCGACCGGCGTCCCCAGTTGCAACTGGTGGATGACGGCGATTTCGGTCAGGGCGATGCCCGCCAGCTGTTCGGGGTCTTCCGGTCCCGCAGGCAGGCGCTGGAGACGCTGCGCACCCTGGGTGAAGCCCATGTCCTGTGCCCGCAGCTGCTGGGGCTGGAGTCCGGGCGGGGGCGCTGTTTCGCGCACCAGCTCGGGCGCTGCCACGGCGCCTGCTGCGGCCAGGAAAGCACGGCCCGGCATCACCTGCGGGTCCAGACGGCGCTGGCCGAGCATCGATTGAAGTCCTGGCCATTCCAGGGTGCCATCGGACTGCGCGAACAGGAAGCCGATGGCGATCGCGCCGAGATCCACCTTTTCGACCAATGGCGTCACCTGGCCACCGTGCGGGACGAAGCGCAGTGGCGCGAGGCGCTCCAGGCCCCGCGGCCCCTGGCCTTCGCCCTCGATACCTATCGCCTGCTTCTGCGCACCCTGGCCCAGCCCCGCCGTGCCGGGCTGACGCTGCTGCAGTGGCCCGCTGGCGCACGGCAGGGTGACGCATGACCCGGGCCCGCCGTCACGGTGCCGCGTGCCTGGCCTGCGCCCTGATCCTCGCCCTGCCCGGCCCGGCCACTGCCGCCTTGGACCAGGCTTCCGCGCTGCCACTGGTGAGCGTGACGCCGGCCTACCGGGTCCATGAGGCGGTGCTCGACAACGGCAGCGTCATCCGCGAGTACGCCTCGACCCAGCAGCGTGTCTTTGCCGTCCGTTGGCGAGGGCCGGTTCTGCCGGACCTGCGGGTCTGGCTGGGCGTCCACCATCCGGCCTACGTTCGTGCGGCAGAAGCCGCCCGCGCGACCGGTCTGCGGGGCGGGCCGCTGGTGTTCGCCAGCGAGGATCTGGTGTTGCGGTCCACGGGCCGGATGCGGGAGTTCCAGGGCCACGCCTACCTGCCGGCCCAGGTTCCAGCGGGAGTGGACATTGGTGCCCTGCTGCGCTGACGGACGGGTGAACCCACGGCCCGGGCTGAAGGCCCTGCTGCTGGCCGCGCTGCTGCCTGCCCTGCTGCTGGCGGGATGCGGCGGAGGTGGCAGCAGTCGTGCGCCGGAAGGGACGCCGCCGGTCGTGCTGCCGGCCGGCGCCAATGTGCTGGCCCTGACGGTGGACACCGGGCCCACGGGCAACAGCGTGAACCGACCCTATGCTAGCGTGACACTGTGCGAGCCGGGCGGCGCGCGGTGCCAGACGCTGGACCGCGTGCTGGTGGACAGCGGATCGACCGGTCTGCGGGTCCTCGCCTCGGAGGTTTCGGGGCTGGCGCTGGACGTCGTGCGAACGCCGCAGGGACAGCCGCTGCTGAACTGCACGCAATTCGTCGATAACACCAGCGTGTGGGGGCCGGTGGTCACCGCCAGCGTGAAGCTGGGCCAGAAATCGGTCGACCCGCTGGCCGTCCAGTTGATCGGCTCGGCCGACTATGCCGGTCTGAATGGCGCCTGCGGTTCGGGGGTTTCCATGGACACCGTGGCCGGACTCGGGGCGCAGGGGATCCTGGGTGTGGGTCTGTTCCAGCAGGACTGCGGCAACCTGTGCGCCTCCGTCACCCGCAACGGCAGCTACTTCAGTTGCCGGACGGCGGCGTGCACCAGCACCCAGCCGGTAACGGCTCCTCTCGCGCAGCAGTTGGCCAACCCGGTCGCCTTGTTGGGCGAGGACAACAACGGCCTGGTGTTCGAGTTGCCGGCCGTAGGACCGGACGGCGCCGCGACGCTCACCGGCCGCCTGCTGTTCGGCATCGGGACACAGCCCAACAACGCGTTCGATGCCGGCCTGACACTCCCCACCAGCACAACCGGGCGGATCCAGACCGAGTTCAATGGACAGATGCTGACCGACAGCTTCATCGACTCGGGCTCGAACGCCCTCTTCTTCGATGCCGCGACGCTGACACCCTGCTCCGGCACCGGCGCAATCCGCTTCTACTGTCCGCCGGTGACCACCCCGCTGTCGGCGCGGCTCCTGCGCAGCGACGGCGCCTCGGCCCTGGTGACCTTTTCGGTGGGCAACGCCGACCAGCAGTTCGCGGCGCCCCTCAAGGCAGCCTTGCCCGGTCTCGCCGGCTCCCTGGGCGACGCCAGCAGTTTCAACTGGGGCCTGCCCTTCTTTTACGGGCGCCGAGTGTTCATCGGCATCGAAGGCCGGTCATCCCCCGGGGGCACGGGCCCCTACTACGCCTTCTGAGGCTGCGTTGGCGGAACGGGGGCAGTGGCCCCCCGATTCAGTGCGATGCGACCCGCCAGCCAGACGGTGGCCAGGCTGGCCAGCACGCCCAGCAGGCCCGCCTTCCAGTAGCCCTGCACCGATTGCGCCGCATCCCGCCCGATCAGGCTGCCGCCAATGAAGGCGGCCACCCCCATGGCTGCCGACTGAACCGATGCATTGATCGCCATGAAGGTACCGCGCAGGGCCGGATCGGCAGCCGAAGCGATGATGGCCATGCCGGGAATCATCCGGGCGCTCATGCAGGCAAAGAACGAGGTGGACACGCACAGCACCACCGCCATCGGCCAGCCCTCGGTGAGGGTGGTCAGCATGATGGGGACCGTGACCGCCAGGGCGGTGATGCGGAACAGGCGCACCTTGCCATACCGGTCGGTCAGGATGCCCACGCTGCGGGCCACCAGCAGGCTGGCGACCCCACCGAACAGATAGAGGTAGGACACCTGATCGGCCCGCCAGCCGGCGTTGGTCTGCAGGTAGATGGTGATGAACGGGATCACCGTGAAACCGGCGGCCATGAGCAGGGCCGAGAACGCAAAGGCCCTGCGATGGTTGGAATCGGCCAGTGCCTGCGCGATGCTGCGCAGCACCGACGTGCTCCGCCCGGTCTGCAGGTGTGCCGACAGCGTCGGCACCGTGATGGCAGCCAGCACACCCAGCAGGCCCACCAGGGCCGCGATGGCGAAGAACGGCACATGCCAGCTGAAATGCGAGGCCAGGAACAGGCCCGTCGGCACGCCGGCGACCGTGGCCACCGAAAAGGACGTCATGACGATGCTCATGGCCCGGCCTCGCCGGTCGAAGGGGACAAGGTCGGCCACGATGGTCTGAACCAGAGCCGACAGCACCCCGCCGAAGACACCCGCCAGGATGCGGGCCGCCATCAGGGAGCCATAGCTGCCCGCCAGACCGCAGGCCAGCGTGGCCAGGCCGAACAGGGTGTAGAGCACCAGCAGCAGGTGGCGCCGATCGAAGCGATCCAGGTAGGTGGCCGCCAGCAGGCCGGAACCACCGGCCGCCAGGGTATAGGCCGAGACCAGCAAGCCGAATTCGGCATCCCGAATGCCGAACAGGGCCGTGAACTGCGGCCCCAGAGGCATCATGATCATGAAATCGACGATGTTGGTGAACTGAATGCCCGCGAGGGTGAACAGCAGCCAGAGTTCCCGGCGGCGCGACAGCGAAATGGATGGATGCATGGTCAGGCAGCGTGGACGGCGCGCCGGGGCGCCGGATGGGATCAGGATGGGCGGGGCGGTCCGGACCCGAAGGGCTGCCCCTGACGAGAAAGGCCTCCGAGCAGTTGCTGCCGGAGGCCTTTGCCGATGGTCTTGGTCGGTGTGAAAGGATTCGAACCTTCGACCCCTTGCACCCCATGCAAGTGCGCTACCAGGCTGCGCCACACACCGAAGCTCGCATTATAACGGCAGCTCAGCCCCCGATTTGCGGGCCCCGAAGCAGCGCATTGTGCGGGGCGCCTCTCCGGCCGGCGGTCAGGTCCAGGGTGACAGCAGCGCCCGGATTTCGGAGAGCTCGCGGCGCAGGAGGCCCAGGCCGTGCGCGTCATCGGGATCGATGCGGATCGGGCGGTCGAAGGAAGCCGGATCAGAGCTCTCTGGTCGATCACCCTCCAGCAGCACATCGTCTCCGGCATCTGGCAGGTCGCCTGCATCGATGCCGTCAAACAGGGCTTGCGCATGGCGCTTTCGCTCGCGCTCGGCCTGCAGGATCTCCTGCATGCGGTTGCGCGCGCCGCTGATGGTGAATCCCTGGTCGTAGAGCAGGTCCCGGATGCGGCGGATCATCAGCACCTCGTGATGCTGGTAGTAACGCCGGTTGCCCCGCCGCTTCATGGGTCGCAGCTGGGCGAACTCCTGCTCCCAGTACCTCAGCACATGGGGTTTGACGCCGCACAGGTCCCCGACCTCACCAATGGTGAAGTAACGCTTGGCCGGAATGGGCGGGAGTAGGGTCTCCATGGAGGTGAACAAGCCGCAGGGGCGCAGAGATTAACCCAAGCGACAGGGCGCTGTAAAGCCGCAAGGGGCCCGGCTTACGTCCTGTTACCGGCGGCTGGCGGCGGCTCTCCAGGCTCATCCTGGATCTGTTCCTTGAGCTTCTGGCTCGCATGGAAGGTGACCACACGGCGCGCCTCGATGGGGATGAGTTCGCCGGTGCGCGGGTTGCGGCCGGGTCGTGGTGCCTTGGTCCGGATCTGGAAATTGCCGAAGCCGGTGATCTTGACGTCGTCACCCTGCACCAGCGCATCGCCCATCATGTCGAAGAAGGCGTCGACCATGTCCTTGGCCTCGCGCTTGTTCAGTCCGAGACGATCAAACAGCATCTCGGACAGCTGCGCCTTGGTCAGTGCCGGGGTTTCCAGGCTGGCTACGGAAAATTCCATGGGAACTACACCTTGTTCATCCAACCCGTCAGGCCCGCTGGCGGGCGCCAACGCGCTCGGACAGGGTCAGCAGCACGGCCTGTACCGCCTGATCGATCTGCGCATCGGTCAGGGTGGCCTCGTCACTCTGCAGCCTGAGCCGCACGGCCATGCTCTGTTCGGCCGCCGGGGGGGCGACCTCGGCAGGGCCGCCGGGCTTGGGCCGGTAGATGTCGAACAGCACGGCATCGCGCAGCAGGCCGCCGGTGGGGGCCGAGCGGATGGCGTCCAGCAGGGCATCGTGGGCCAGGGCTTCCGGAACCCAGACGGCGATGTCGCGCTCCACTGCCTGGACCCGAGGCACACCCGCGAATACCGGGACACGGTGCTGCTGCACCACCGCCAGATCCAGTTCGAACAGCATCGGAGACTGAGAGAGCTCGTAGGATTGACGCCAGCGCGGGTGCAGTTCGCCGACAAAACCGACGGGCAGGCCGTTCACACTCACTCGCGCGCAGCGCCCGGGGTGGAGGGCCGGATGTTCTGCCCGGTCGAACACGACGGCGGCCGGCGCCAGCAGGGCTTCGACATCGCCTTTGGCGTCGAAAAAGTCCGCCACCGGGGCCTGGCGGCTCCACTGGAGGCGGTCGACGCTGCCGCTGATGAGCCCGGCCACGCGCAGCGGCTGGTGAAAGCCGGCCACCGTGGTGTCGCTGTCGCGCACGCTGCCATCGCGCAGAAAGACGCGACCGATCTCGAACACCCGCACCCGGGGGGCCTTGCGATCGAGATTGAACTTGAGCACCTGCAACAACGAGCCCATCAGGCTGGAGCGCATCACGTTCAGGGTGCTCGAGATGGGATTGAGCAGGCGAACGGGATCCGGGTTGCCGGCCAGTTCCTGTTCCCAGCGGGACTCGACGAAGCTGAAATTGATGGTCTCCTGA
>VERU01000608.1 GCA_018882485.1 Rhodoferax sp.
GCCAGCAGCTCCGCCTGAACCTGCGCCGTGCGCGGGGTAGTCGGAAACGGGGCCAGAGGCTGACCGGCCGATGCCGGGGGCGGCAGCGAAAACCCGTTGCCGATCAGGATCTTGCGAAACGGACGCCCCCACGCCGCGATGAGCGCGGTGGGGCTGTGCTCGAACAGCACCCCGTCGGGCTTGACCAGCTGCAGCAGCGTGTCCCAGGCCACCAGCTGGGCGATGAGCTCATCCTCGCTGGCAAAGCACTGGCGCTGCAGGATATGGGTGTAACTGAGAAACGCGCTCTGATCGGCCGGCTGTACGTCGGGTTTGTGGGGCGCTGGCAGCCAGTGCAGCGGCAGGTCACCCAGCAGCTGCGGCAGGTGCTGCAGCTCGCGGGCCGCCACGATCACCCGGTAGCCGGCGGCCAGCGCCCGCTCGATGGGCAGGCGCAAATGGGCCAGGTGCCCCCGCTGGCCTCCCTGTTCCCAGACGCAGAGCAGGGTCGGCATGGTCGGAGGTCAGTCCAGGTCGGCCAGACAGGCCACGACCCGCGCATCCAGTTCGGGCAGACGGGAGCGCAAGCCGCTCAGCCGGTCCTGCGGCAGGTCGCGCTGGGGGGCGGCCCAGATCGGCGCCGGAAAATGGCTGTCCCACTGAAAGCGGGCCACCACATGCCAGTGCAGGTGCGGCACCATATTGCCCAGGGCGGCGAGGTTGATCTTGTCGGGCTGCAGCTGCTCGCGCAGCGCCTGCTCCACCGCCACCACGGCCGCCATGCAGCGCTGGCGCTGGGCGGGTTGCAACTCGGACCACTCGGCGACATGGTGCGTCCAGATCACCCGGTAGAAGGCCGGAAAGCCGGGCTCCTCGGCGCGGATCACCCGCCAGTCGGGCCGCTGCACCAGCAACAGGCCGCCCGGCCCCGCGCACAGCGGGCACGGGGCCGTCACACCAGCACCCGTTCGATGCCGCCCTGGTTGGCGCGGCGGACGTAATCGGGCATCCACTGCTCGCCCAGAATCTGGCGGGCCATCTCGACCACGATGTAATCGGCCTCGAGCAGGCCGTTCTGCAGATCGCCTTCGTACCGCGACAGGCCCTGCAGGCAGGCCGGGCAACTGGTCAGCACCTTGACCGGGCCGCCGGGGCCGGCCATGCCACGTGCGCGCAAGGCGGCTTCGCCGCGGCGCAACTCTTCTTCCTTGCGGAAGCGGATCTGGGTGGCGATGTCCGGGCGGTTGAGCGCCAGAGTTCCGGCCTCGCCGCAACAGCGGGCGGACGGCAGCACCTGGTCGCCCAGCAAGGCACGCACGGTGCGGATGGGCTCCTGCTGCTTCATCGGGCTGTGGCAGGGGTCGTGGTACAGAAAGGCACCGCCTGCGGCCAGCGTGATGCCTTTTTCCAGCAGGTATTCGTGGATGTCGAGGATGCGGCAACCGGGAAAGATCTGGTCGAACTCGTAGCCCTGCAACTGGTCGAAGCAGGTGCCGCAGCTGACCACCACGGTCTTGATGTCCAGGTAATTCAGGGTGTTGGCCACCCGGTGGAACAGCACCCGGTTGTCGGTGATCATCTTCTCGGCGCGGTCGAACTGGCCGGCGCCGCGCTGCGGGTAGCCGCAGCAAAGGTAGCCGGGCGGCAACACCGTCTGCAC
>VERU01000135.1 GCA_018882485.1 Rhodoferax sp.
GATGTAAAACATGCTCATCAGGATGGCCGAAAACAGCATGCCCACCGGGTGCAGCCGGCCGACAAAAGCCACGATGATCGCGGCAAAACCATAGCCCGACGGGACGTACGGGGTGAGCTGGCCGAGCGGGCCGGCGACCTCGAGCGCACCGGCCAGTCCCGCCAGCCCGCCCGAGACCAGCAGCGCCGTCCACAGCGCCCGACGCGATGAAAAACCCGCATAGCGGGCCGCCGCCGGCGCCAGACCTCCCACCTGCTGGGCAAACCCGGCCCGTGTGCGGAACAGGAAGATCCACGTCACCAGCACGCCCGCCAGCGCCAGCAGCAGACCGATGCTGACGCGCGAGCCCTGGAACAGGCGCGGGATGCGGGTGGCCGCCTCGAAGCTGCGGGTCTGCGGAAAGTTGTAACCCTGCGGATCCTTCCAGGGACCGGAGACCACGAAGTTGAGCAGCAGCACGGCCACGTAGACCAGCATCAGGCTGACCAGGATTTCATTGGCGTTGAAGCGATCGCGCAACCACGCGGTCAGGCCGGCCCAGGCCATGCCGCCCAGCACGCCGGCCAGCAGGATGGGCACCACGATCCAGGCCGAACCGCCCCGCTCCGCCAGCAGCGCCACGCCGCCGGCGGCGATGGCGCCCAGCACATACTGGCCTTCGGCGCCGATGTTCCACACATTGGAGCGGAAGCACACCGCCAGACCGAGCGCGATCAGCAGCAGCGGCGTGGCCTTGACGCCCAGTTCGCCCAGGGCATAAGCGCTGCGCACCGGGTCCCAGAAGAACACCCGCAGACCGGCCACCGGGTCCTTGCCGAGTGCCAGGAACAGGGCCACCCCCAGCAGCACCGTCAGCAGCAGCGCGAGCAGCGGCGAGCCCAGACTCCAGGCACCCGACGGCTGGGGGCGCGCCTCAAGCCGCAGCATGCGACGCCCCCGGATCCAGTGCCGCCTGCACCTCGGTGTGCCACAGGCCGCTCATCCACGCGCCGATGCGCTCCACCGTGGCCTCGCCGGCCTCGATGGACGGCGACAGCTGGCCGCGCGCCATCACGTGCAGGCGATCGGACAGCTCGAACAGTTCGTCCAGTTCCTCGCTGACCACCAGCACCGCGCAGCCGGCGTCGCGCAGCGCCAGGATCTCGCTGCGGATCTGCGCCGACGCCCCCACGTCCACCCCCCAGGTGGGCTGGGAGACGATGAACAGGCGGGGGGCGGCGTCGATCTCGCGCCCGACGATGAACTTCTGCAGGTTGCCGCCCGACAGGGAGCGCGCCGCGGCCCGGGGTCCGGCGGCCTTGACACCGAACCGGGCGATGATGGCGGCCGCCTGCGCCTCCAGCGCCTTCAGCCGGATCCAGCCGCCCTGCCCCAGCGACTCCGAACGCGTCAGCAGCAGGTTGTGCGCCAGCGCCAGCGTGGGCACGGCGCCGCGTCCCAGGCGCTCCTCGGGCACGAAATGCAGGCCCAGACGGCGGCGCGCCCGGGCGTCGAGCCGCGAGGCGTCCTGGTCGCCGATCCGGATGCTGCCGGGTGCGGCCCGCACATCCTCACCGGACAGCGCCCGCAGCAGCTCTTTCTGGCCGTTGCCGGACACACCGGCCAGGCCCACGATCTCGCCCGCGCGCACCTGCAGGTCCACGCCGTCGAGGTCGACGCCGAACTGGTCCTCGCGCGCCAGCGTCAGGCCACGCACCTCGAGCACGGCCGCACCCGCCTGCCGGCTCTGGTGACGCAACTGCGGTGGCTCGGCGCCGATCATCAGGCGCGACAGGGAGGCGTTGCTCTCCTGGGCCGGGTTGCACACGCCGGTGACGCGTCCGCCCCGCAACACCGTGCAGGCGCTGCAAAGGGCCCGGATCTCGTGCAGCTTGTGGCTGATGTAAAGGATGCTGCAACCCTGGTCGGCCAGCTGGCGCAACACCACGAACAGGCGCTCCACCGCCTGCGGTGTCAGCACCGAGGTCGGCTCGTCCAGGATCAGCAGCTGCGGTTGCGTGAGCAGGGACCGGATGATTTCCACCCGTTGCATCTCGCCCACGCTGAGCGTGTGCACCGGCCGGGTGGGATCGATGTCGAGGCCGTATTCGGAGGCCTTGTCGCCGATCGCCTGCGCCACCTGCGGCAGGGTGTGCGACCGGTCCAGGCCGAGCCACACGTTCTCGGCCACGGTGAGGGTGTCGAACAGGCTGAAATGCTGGAACACCATGCTGATGCCCAGCGACCGCGCCTCCTGCGGGTTGCAGACCTGCACCGGCCGGCCGTTGAACACCACGCGGCCGGCATCGGGTTTGACCGCCCCGTAGATGATCTTCATGAGCGTGGACTTGCCCGCCCCGTTTTCGCCCAGCACCGCGTGGATCTGCCCGGGCAGCACGGTCAGCGCCACATCACTGTTGGCCACCACGCCCGGGTAGTGCTTGGTGATGCCTTCAAGCCGCAGCCGGGGGATCGGGCCCTCCCCCGGGCCGGCGGCTGCCTGTGATTCGCCGCTCATGCCGGGGACTCGGCGGGTTGCAGGGACAGCGCCACCGACCGCCCGCAGTCGCGCAGCCAGCGCACGCTGGCGGAAGCATGGGTGCGCTCATGCCAGAGCTGGTAGTAACGCATGGGCGGGAAGGCGATGGGGCAGTCGAGGATGGTGACGGGCAGACGGTCGAGGTACCGCTCGCAGTACTGGCGACCGGTGGTGAGCACAAGCAAGGTCGATGCCACCATGGCCGGGATCAGACCGAAATGCGGGCAGCGGGCCATGATGTTGCGCTGCAGGCCGCACTGGTCGAGGAAATCGTCGATCACCCCGCGCGCGCCCGGATGCAGCGGCGTCGGCGCCACATGCTCGGCAGCCAGCCAGGCGTCGGCGTCCCAGCCGCGCCGCACGGCGGGATGGCGGTTCGAGACCAGGGACACGACCTCGTCCGAAAAAAGCGGGGCCATGTGCAGATCCTCGGGCGGTGTGGGCCAGTTGCCGATCACCAGGTCCACCTCGCCCAGCGCCAGCTGCAGCCGGTAGTCGGAACTGGCGGTGAGCGGCACGATGTCGATCTGGCACAGCGGTGCGCCGGCCTTGATCTGGGCCACCAGCTGCGGCAGGAAAAGCGGGTCGATGTAGTCGCTGGCGGCCACCCGGAACCGGTGGCGCGCCTGCGCCGGGTCGAAGCCCCGGGCGCCGCTGAACAGGCCGTCGGCGGCACGCAGGATGCTGGCGGCGGGCTCCACCATGCGCAGGGCCACCTCGGTGGGCACCATGCCGGTGCCGCTGCGCACCAGCAGCGGATCCTGCGAGAGGGCCCGCAGACGCTTGAGCGACGCGCTGACCGCCGGCTGGTGCATGCCCAGCCGGACGGCGGCCCTCGAAACACTGCGTTCTGTCAACACCGTATGCAACACCCGGATCAGATGGAGGTCTATCTTGTCGAAAAGCAGGGGCTCGCTCATATGGGGCTGCGGATGCGGTTCATATGCTAGCCCATATGATCCCGGCTGCCCTCCTGTCTTACCCTAGCGCCGGAGCCGACCCAACATGACCGACCTTCCTGCTGCCGGGCAGCCGCTGCGCTTTGTGCGACGGGGCGCCGTGGTGACCCTGCCCGACGTACCGGCCGACCGCACGCTGCTCGAGGTGCTGCGCGAAGACCTGCACTGTCACGCCGTCAAGGAGGGCTGCAACGAAGGCGATTGCGGCGCCTGTACCGTGGTGGTGGGGGATGTCGAGCAGGGACACCTGCGCTACCGGGCAGTGAACGCCTGCATCCGGCTGGCCCATTCGGTCGACGGCCTGGCGGTCTGGACGGCCGCCGATCTCGCAGGCGATGACGGCGGCTTGCACCCGGCCCAGCAGGCGCTGGTGCAGTGCCATGGCAGCCAGTGCGGCTTTTGCACGCCGGGTTTCGTGATGAGCCTCTACGGCATGTACCAGAACCATGTGCGGAAGGGCCGGCCCATCACCCGTGCGCTGGCCCAGCACGACCTCTCGGGCAACCTGTGCCGCTGCACCGGCTACCGGCCCATCCTGGACGCGGCACAGGCCATGGCCAAGCTGCCGGTACCGGCCTCGGACGAGGCTGGTACGCTCCTGAAACTGGAGCAGCTTCGCCAGTATCCACGCGGCCTACAGGATGATTTGGCCTACCAATCTCCGCAGACGCTGAAACAGCTGCTGGACTTGCGCGCAGCCGATCCCCAGGCGCAGCTGGTGGCGGGCTGCACCGATGTGGGCCTGTGGATCAACAAGGGACACCGGTCGCTGCCCCGGGTGCTGGACGTGACCCGGGTGGCCGAGTTGCGGCGCATCGAGCGCTACCCGCACCATGTGGCCATCGGCGCGGCGGTGACCCTGGCCGACGCCTGGGACGCGCTGGCGACCGACCGGCCGCAACTCGCCGGCTTTGCGGCCCGCTTTGCCGGCCTGCCGGTGCGCCAGTCGGGCACCCTGGGTGGCAACGTCGCCAACGGCTCGCCCATCGGCGATGGCATGCCGGTGCTGATCGCCCTGGGCGCCCACCTGGTGCTGATGAGCCGGCGCGGCCACCGTGAAATGCCGCTGGAACGCTACTACACCGGCTACCGCAGCAACCTGCTGGCGCCCGACGAGGTGCTGGCCTGGATCAAGGTGCCATTGCCGACAGCCGACGAATTCAGCCGCGCCTACAAGGTGTCGCGGCGTTTCGACGACGACATCTCGGCGGTCTGTCTGGCCCTGTCCCTGCGCCTGCAGGACGGCCGGGTGCAGGCGGCCTCGATCGGCGTGGGCGGGGTGGCCGCCACCCCGGTGCGGGCCTCCAGGACCGAGGCGGCGCTGCGTGGCCAGCTCTGGGACGAGTCCAGCCTGGCGCTGGCCGAACGCACGCTGCGCGCCGAGTTCACCCCCATCTCCGACCTGCGCGCCAGCGCCGGCTACCGCCAGCAGGTGCTGGGCGGCCTGCTGCGGCGTTTCTGGCTGAGCACGCAGGGCCAGGCCGGCCTGGAACTCTCGGAATCCGGTGCGCTGGAGGATGCCCCATGAGTGCCGCAGGCGTCTCCACCCCGCACGAGAGCGCGGCCGCCCAGGTTGCCGGTGCCGCACCCTACATCGACGACCTGCCCGAGCTGCAGGGCACGCTGCATGCGGCGCCAGTGCTGTCGCCGGTGGCGCATGGCCGGCTGCGCGGGGTGGATGCCCGGGACGCGCTGGCGCTGCCCGGTGTACGGGGGCTGGTACTGGCCGCTGACATCCCTGGCGACCCGATGCTGGCCACCTTCGTCGGCGACGAGCCCGTCTTCGCGCGCGACACCGTGCAGCATGTGGGGCAGGTGATCGGCCTGGTGGTGGCCGACACCCTGCGTGCGGCGCGCCGCGCGGCCCGGCTGGTGCGCTGCGACATCGACCCCCTGCCGGCGGTGCTGAGCGTGGAGCAGGCCCTGGCCGGTGAACACCATGTGCTGCCGCCGGTGTTTGTGCGCCGGGGCGATGCCGCGGCGGCACTGGAGCGCGCCCCGCACCGGCTCGAGGGCCGCTTTTCGGCGGGCGGCCAGGAGCACTTTTACCTGGAAGGACAGGTGGCTTACGCGCTACCCCAGGAGCAGGGGCAGTGGCTGGTGCACAGCAGCACCCAGCATCCGGGCGAGGTGCAGCACTGGATCGCCCACGCGCTGGGCCTGCACAACCACGCTGTGCGGGTGGAATGCCGGCGCATGGGCGGCGGCTTCGGCGGCAAGGAGACGCAGGCCGGCCACGTGGCCGTCTGGGCGGCACTGGCCGCCCACAAGTTCGGCTGCCCCGTCAAGCTGCGGCTGGACCGGGACGACGACTTTCTCATCACCGGCAAGCGCCATCCGGTGGACTACCGCTACCGGGTGGGTTACGACGACACAGGCCGGCTGTGCGGGCTGGAGCTGACCATGGCGGTCAGCTGCGGCTTCAGCGCCGACCTGTCGGGGCCGGTGGCCGACCGCGCCATCTTCCACGCCGACAACGCCTACTTCCTGGAGGACGTGGAGATCGCCTCGTACCGCTGCAAGCTCAACACGCAGAGCCACACGGCCTTCCGGGGGTTCGGCGGTCCGCAGGGCATGCTGGTGATCGAGCTGCTGATGGGCGAGATCGGACGTCGGCTGGGCCTGGACCCGCTGGCCGTGCGACGGCGCAACCTGTACGACGACGAGCCCGCCGCGCGCCCCGGCGTGCGGCGCGACACCACCCACTACGGCATGCGGGTGGAGGACAACATCCTGGCTCCTTTGCTATTGAAACTGGAGCAAACTTCCCAATACCAGCAAAGGCGGAAGGCCATTTTGGCCTGGAACGCCAGCCAGCCGGCGATCCGGCGCGGGCTGGCGCTGACACCAGTGAAGTTCGGCATTTCCTTCACCGCCACGCTGTTCAACCAGGCCGGCGCCCTGGTGCATGTGTATCTGGACGGCAGTGTGCAGGTGAACCATGGCGGCACCGAGATGGGTCAGGGCCTGAACACCAAGGTGGCGCAGATCGTGGCCGACGAGCTGGGTGTGCCGCTGGCCCGGGTGCTGGCCACGGCCAGCGACACCAGCAAGATCCCCAACGCCTCGGCCACCGCCGCCTCGGCCGGCACCGACCTGAACGGCCGCGCCGCCCAGTTTGCGGCGCGCCATGTGCGCGACAACCTGGCTGCCTTCGTGGCCGGGCTGGACGGCTGCGGCGCCGGCGCGGTGCGCTTCGCCGACGGCCGGGTGCACTCACCGGGCGCCGAGCGGACCTTTGACGAGGTGGTGCGCCTGGCCTACGCCAACCGCATCCAGCTCTGGAGCGACGGCTTCTACCGCACGCCCAAGATCCACTACGACAAGACCACGCTGACGGGGCGGCCGTTCTACTACTTCGCCTACGGCGCGGCCTGCGCCGAAGTGGCCATCGACACCCTGACGGGCGAAAGCCGGGTGCTGCGGGTGGACATCCTGCACGATGTGGGCCGTTCCATCAACCCGGCCCTGGACATCGGCCAGATCGAGGGCGGCTTCGTGCAGGGCATGGGC
>VERU01000609.1 GCA_018882485.1 Rhodoferax sp.
GTGATGGGGGACACCGATCGTGGCGATGGCTTCGGCAGCGCGGGCTCGCGCTCCATTTTTGTCGGGGGCTCGGCGGTGCGGGTGGGCTCGGAGCGGGCGCTCGATCGGGCGCGCGAGCGCGCGGCCGCCCACCTGGAGGCATCCGTGGCCGACCTGGAATACCAGGCAGGGCGTTTCCGGGTTCGCGGCACGGATCTGGGGGTGGGCCTGTTCGAGCTGGCTGCGGCCGAACCCGGTTCGGGTATCTACCTGGAGTCGACCAGTTCCGTAGGCGGCCCTTCCTGGCCCAACGGCTGCCACATCTGCGAGGTGGAGGTCGATCCCCAGACCGGGGAAGTCGCGGTGCAGGCCTACGCCTCGGTGAACGATGTGGGACGTGTCATCAGCCCGACCATCGTGGTGGGACAGCTCGACGGCGGCGCCGTTCAGGGCATCGGCCAGGCGCTGTGGGAGCAGGTGGTTTACGACCCGGCCAGTGGTCAGCTGCTGACCGGCAGCCTCATGGACTACGCCGTTCCCCGGGCGCTGCAGGCGCCCGAGTTCGTGACCCGCATGGACCCGGGCACGCCCTGTCTGAACAACCCGCTGGGTGTCAAGGGCGTGGGCGAACTCGGCACCATCGGGGCCACGCCCTGCGTGGTCAACGCGGTGGCCGATGCGCTGGCGCGCAACGGTCATGCCCATGTGGCGCCGCACCTGCAGATGCCGCTGACGCCCGCCCGACTGTGGCAGGCCCTGCAGCCGGCCTGAGGCGAGGCGTTCGGCCGCTCCCCAAGGCGCTTCAGTCCCGGTGGGCGGCTTGTCGGGCCAGCGCGGCCTGGTACAGGGCGTTGCGCGAGGCGCCGGTGATGCTGGCGGTCAGCTGCACCGCGGTTTTGAGCGGCAGGGCGGGCAGCAGCAGGTCGAGCACCCGTGATTCCTCACCGCTTTCGGCGGCTGCCTCGGCCGGGTGCACCACCAGCACGAATTCGCCCCGCTCCCGGTTCGGATCGGCGCGCAGCCAGTCGGCCAGCTCGGCAGCGGGCAGGGTGTGGATCTGCTCGAACTGTTTGGTGAGTTCGCGTGCCACAGTGACGGGCCGTGAGCCCAGGGCCCCCAGCGCCAGCGCCAGCGCACCCACGCGGTGCGGGGCTTCCAGCAGCACCACGGCACGGGGCTCGGCCGCCAGCCAGCGCACCGCCCGCTCGCGCTCGGCCGACCGGCTGGGCAGAAATCCTGCGAACACAAAACCGCCCATCCCGCTGTCTGCCGCGGTCAGGCCGGCCACACTCAGAGCGGTGGTTACGCTGCTGGCGCCAGGCAGTGGCACCACCGGCAGGGCGACCGCCCGCACGGCGGCCACCAGCCGGGCCCCCGGGTCGCTGATGGCGGGCGTGCCGGCATCGCTGACGTAGGCCACCCGCTGCCCCTGGCGCAGGCGGTCGATCACGCGGCGAGCTGCCTCGGCTTCGTTGTGCTGGTGCACGGCCAGTAGCCGGCTGGGCGCGGCGTCGATGCCGTAGCTGCGCAGCAGGGACTGCGTGTGGCGGGTGTCTTCGCAGGCCAGGGTGTCGGCCAGCGCCAGCAGGTGCAGCGCCCGCAGCGTGATGTCGGCCAGGTTGCCGATGGGCGTGGCCACCACGTACAGGG
>VERU01000610.1 GCA_018882485.1 Rhodoferax sp.
GTAGGGCAGGGGGTAGGGCAGGGGGCGGGCTGGCAGCCGCTGGCACGGCTTGGCGGGCGCCTGAGCTATGGCGTCTACCTGTTCCACAACGCCGCACCGGCCCTGCTGGAGCGCGCCCTGCCCGGGCTGCAGGGTGTGCCGGGCCTGCTGGCGGCCGTCGGCCTCACGCTGCTGCTGGCCTGGGCGGCCCACCACGCCATCGAGGCCCCGGCGCGCCGCCTGGGCCGCCAGCTCGCCCAGCGCCTGACGCCCTGAGTTGCCGGCCAGCGCCTCGCCAGCGCCTCGGCAGCGGATCGACCCACCGCACCGACAGTCCACCGGCTCGCCAGCCCACCGGCTCGCCGGCGCCCCGGCTCAGCCCGCCGCCACCTCGAAGCGCCACCAGAACGCCGGCCCCTGGCCGCCCCGGCGCAGCAGCGCCACATAGGCGCCCGGCTCCAGCAGCGCCCACTCGGCCGCGCTGAACCCCGTGGCCTGCCCGGGCTGCATCCGGAACAGGCAGGGCCACATCAGCGGCGACGGGCTCCAGGCCAGCACCACGGCATCGCCGCTGGCCTGGGCAAACGCCTCGGCGCTGTCCAGCGCAGCGGTCGGCCCCTCGAACCACCGTTCCAGCGGGACCGGGCGTGCCAGCCGGTCCAGCCGCCGCAGCCCGTCGGTCCAGCCGAAAAAGCGCCCGAACCGGGCCGCCATGTACTGCTGGCGGGCCTGTCCCATCAGACCGGCCTTGAACGGCTTGTGGCGGTAGGTGTGCACCGCCTGCGCCTGCGGCACCACCGCCAGGCCGTAGCCTGCGGCGCGCAGCCGCACCGACAGGTCCGAGTCCTCGAAAAACATGAAATAACGCGCGTCAAACAGCCCGCCCGCCGCCTGCACCGCCGCACGCCGTACCAGCAGCACCGCCCCGGTCAGAAAATCCACCGCCAGCGGCGGCGCATCCGGGTTGCGTGTCTGCCCGGCCGCCGCCCAGGCCTGCCGCAGCGCCCGTTGCGCCCGCCAGCGCGCCAGCCGCCGCCAGCGGCTGCACAGCGCCGCCATCACCATGGCCGCCGGCGTCTGCCGCACCGTGTGCGGAACCGCGAAACCCCGGTCCTCGTCCCAGAACATCCAGGGCGCCACCGCGCCCCGGCGCGGCCCGGCATCCAGCGCCTGCGCCAGCCGGTCGATGTCGGCCGGCGTGATGCGCGCGTCCGGGTTCAGCAGCAGCACCTGCGGCGCCAGCGACAGCCCGAACGCCAGGTTGCAGGCCCGCCCGAACCCCAGGTTGTCCGGGCTCACCAGCAGGCTGACCCAGGGCATCTCGCGGGTGGCCGTCCGCAGCGCCTGCGCCTCGTCCGCATCGACGCTGTTGTCCACCACCCAGACCCGGCCCCGCGTCCAGGGGCCCAGGCGCGCCAGCGCGGCCAGCGTCTCCGGGTGGCAGTGGTAGTTGACCAGAATGAGGTCGATGGCCCCCACGCTCCCCGCTGCGCGAGGTTCGCTGCCCCCCGGGGGGGCTGTCCCCGCTTGGGGCGGCCCGGCGCTGGGGACCGATGCCCCCACGCTCCCCGCTGCGCGAGGTTCGCTGCCCCCCGGGGGGGCTGTCCCCGCTTGGGGCGGCCCGGCGCTGGGGACCGATGCCCCCACGC
>VERU01000611.1 GCA_018882485.1 Rhodoferax sp.
TGCGTGCCCAGGCCGCCGAGATGCTGGCGCTGCTCACACCCATCGTCAAGGCTTTTCTCACCGACAACGGGTGGAGCGCGACCTCCAGCTGCCTGCAGGTGTTCGGGGGCCATGGATACATCCGCGAATGGGGCATGGAGCAGTTCGTGCGCGATGCCCGCATCAACATGATCTACGAGGGCACCAACACCATCCAGTCGCTGGACCTGCTGGGCCGCAAGGTGCTGGCCAACAACGGGGCCACGCTCAAGCAGTTCGGCCGCCTGGTGGCGCAACTGGTCGAGGAGGAAGGCGTCAACGAGAAGATGGCCGAATTCATCAACCCGGTCGCTGCACTGGGCGAGCAGATGACCAAGTTCACCACCGAGATCGGCTTCAAGGGGTTTCAGAACCCCGACGAAGTGGGAGCGGCTGCCGTGGATTACCTGCGGGTGGCCGGCCACCTGGTGTTCGGCTACTTCTGGGCCCGCATGGCGCAGGTGGCGCTGCGGCAGATGGCCGCTGGCAGCACCGACCCGTTTTACCAGGCCAAGTTGCAGACGGCGCGCTTCTACTTCGCACGGCTGTTCCCCGAGACCGCCAGCCTGATGCGCACGGCCCGCAGCGGCGCGGCCGTGCTGATGGATACCGAGGCCGTGTTCGCCTGAACCCGCAGCCGTCCGCAGGCCCTGTCACAGACCCCACAAACCGAACCCAGGAGTTCCCATGATCCGATCCCTGACGGTATCCACCCTGTTGCTGCCAGCTCTGCCGGTGCTGGCCCAGATGACCCCTCTGGGCGTCTGGCACACCATTGACGATGCCGATGGCAAGCCCGCTGCCGAGGTCCGCATCAGCGAAGAGAGCGGGGTGCTCAAGGGCGTGGTGGAGAAATCGCTCAAGCCCGGTGTCGAGCCCAATTGCGACAGGTGCACCGACGATCGCAAGGGCAAACCCAAGCTGGGCATGGAAATCATCCGCGGCGCGCGCAAGGCGGACGGCAAGGACGTGTGGGAGGGCGGGAACATCCTGGATCCCAACAACGGCACGGTGTACCGCCTGCGCATGACGCCCATCGAGGGGGGGCGCAAGCTGGAGGTGCGTGGCTTCGTCGGCGTGGCCCTGCTGGGCCGCACCCAGACCTGGGTGCGCGTGCAGTGAGCCCGCAGCCACCCGCCACGGCCGGCGCGTTCCGGGTTCGCCGTGTGGCCGTGCTGGGCGCCGGCGTGATGGGCGCGCAGATTGCGGCTCACCTGGTCAACGTGGGTTTGCCCGTCCTGCTGTACGACCTGCCCGCGGCCGGAACCGACAAGACGGCCACCGTGACCCGGGCCATAGAGGGCCTGAAGAAACTCAAGCCCGCTCCCCTGGGTGTGCCCGAGGATGCGGCGCTGATCACGCCGGCCCAGTACGACGATGACCTGTCGCGGCTGGGCGAGTGCGACCTGGTGATCGAAGCCATCGCCGAGCGCATGGACTGGAAGCTGGACCTGTACCGCCGCATCGCGCCCCACCTGGCGCCGCACACCATCCTGGCCTCCAACACCTCGGGCCTGTCGATCTCGGCGCTCAGCGCTGCGGTGCCGGCATCGCTGCAACCCCGCTTCTGCGGCATCCACTTTTTCAACCCTCCGCGCTACATGAT
>VERU01000612.1 GCA_018882485.1 Rhodoferax sp.
GCTCCAGGGCCACGGATCACGGGTGTCCAGGTCCAGCCCGAACATGCGCAGCACCGGGCCCAGGACGCCCCCCTGGCGCCAGTGGTAGAGCAGTTCGACCAGCAAAACCGTTCCCCCACCCACGGCCAGCACGCCGAGCCAGCTGCCCAGCCGGTGCGCCCCCCTGGCGCGCCAGGACCTTACGGCGGTGCCGGCCCGGCCCTCGGGCTGCGCGCCTGAGGCCAACCAGCCCGCCAAGCCCTGGGGCGCGACCAGCACCGCCAGCAGAAAGATCAGACCCAGGTAAACGCCCCAGGCCTGCGTCACGGTGCCCAGCAGCGTGGCGCTCAGCACCATCAGCACGGCTCCGAGCACCGGACCGAAGAAGTGGCCCACGCCACCGAGAAAGGTGAACAGCAGATAGCTGCCGCTGCGGGCGGCTGCCACCGCGTCGGCATTGACGATCTCCAGGCTGAGCGCCCCCAGACCCCCGGCCAGGCCCGCAAAGAAGCCGGCCACCACAAAAGCCCGGTGGCGGATGGACCTCGGGTCGTAGCCCAGGTACGCCACCCGCTGCGGGTTGTCGCGCACCGCGTTGAGCAGCCGGCCCAGGGGCGTCTGGGTGAAGGCGGCCATCAGCAGCGCAGCCCCGAAGGTGTAGCAGGCCACCAGGTGGTAGAGCTCGATCGGTGGGCCGAAGGTGATGCCCCACCAGGGTGCACCGACCACCCGGTTGCCCGACAAGCCGGCCTCGCCGCCGAACACGCCCGGCAGCATCAGCACGGTCGCCAGCACCAGCTCGCCCAGACCCAGCGTGATCATGGCAAAGGCGGTGCCGCCTCGGCGGGTGCAGAAGTAGCCAAAAACCAGGGCCACTGCCGCGCCGGTCAGCCCGCCGACCAGAGGGACCAGCGACACCGGGAGGCCGTGGGGCGCCAGCTGGTTCAGGGCATGCAGGGCGGCAAAACCGCCCATGCCGGTGTACACCGCATGGCCGAAACTGAGCATGCCCCCCTCGCCCAGCAGCAGGTTGTAGGAGAGGCAGGCAATGATGGCGATCGCGATCTGCGTCAGGACCGTGAGCCCCATGCCGCTGGCGAAACCGTGGGGCGCCAGCAGCAGGGCGGCGGCAAACAGCGCCCAGGCGCGGGGGTGCGCGGCCATCAGGCGTCTCGCTGGCCGAGCAGACCGCGCGGGCGCAGCAGCAGCACCAGCACCATGAGCAGGTAAGGCAGCAGCGGCGCCACCTGTGACAGGCTCAGCCGTTGCAAGGCGGGAGCCCAGCTCCGAGCGGGCACCCCGGGCAGCCACGACACCAGCGGCGCGTCGAAGGTCACCGCCAGGGTCTGCAGCAGACCGATCAGCAGGCAGGCCAGCAAGGCGCCCGACAGCGAACCCAGGCCGCCGACCACCACCACCACGAACAGGATGGAGCCCATGGCACCCGCCATGGCGGGCTCGGTGACGAAGGTGCTGCCACCGATCACGCCCGCCAAACCGGCCAGGGCGGCGCCTGCCCCGAACACCCAGCTGTACAGGCGCGGCACATCGTGCCCCAGGGCCTGGACCGCATCGGGATGGGTCAGCGCGGCCTGCATCACCAGGCCGATTCGGGTGCGCGACAACAGCAGCGCCAGGGCCAGCC
>VERU01000136.1 GCA_018882485.1 Rhodoferax sp.
GAGCTGGCCGCGGTCCGCCAGCATGGCGATCGCCAGCGCCATCACGCCCTTGCCGACCGACCAGACATTGACCAGGGTGTCGGCCTGCCAGGCCGCGCTGCGGTCCAGCGTGCGGTGGCCGCCCCAGAGGTCGCCCACGGGCTCGCCATCGAGCACCACCGCCACGGCCGCGCCCAGCTCCAGCCCGTCCTCAAAACTGCGCGCAAAGGCCTCGCGCACCGCGGCAAACCGTGGGCTGGTGCTGCCGCCCAGGGTGGTTTGGGCGGCGCTCATGGCGTCATCCAGCGGGTGTGGGCTGGGCGACCGGCCAGGTGCAGCGCACTGGTGGCGGCCGGGGTCTCGGCCACCAGCCGGCCACGCCGGAACACCTTGAGCCGGGTGGCGCGCAGGCGCAGCGCCTCCACCGGGTCACGCGCCTGCAGCAGCACAAAATCGGCGTGGCAGCCGGGCTGCAGTCCGTAGCCGTCCAGGCCCAGGATGCGCGCGGGCTGGGTGGTGACCGCCTCAAAGCACTGGCGCATGGCGGCCTGGCTGGTCATTTGCGCCACATGCAGGCCCATGTGGGCCACCTCGAGCATGTCGCCACTGCCCAGCGCGTACCAGGGGTCCATCACGCAATCCTGGCCAAAGGCCACGGGGATGCCGGCGGCCAGCAGCTCGGGCACCCGCGTCATGCCGCGCCGTTTGGGGTAGCTGTCGTGCCGGCCCTGAATGGTGATGTTGATGAGCGGGTTGGCCACCGCCGAGAGGCCGGCCTCGGCCATCAGCGGCAGCAGCTTGCTCACGTAGTAGTTGTCCATGCTGTGCATGGAGGTCAGGTGCGAGCCGTTGACGCGGCCCTGCAAGCCCAGGCGCTGGGCGTGGTAGGCCAGGGTTTCGACATGGCGCGACAGGGGATCGTCGGTTTCGTCGCAGTGCATGTCCACGCGCAGGCCGCGCGCGGCGGCGATCTCCATCAGCAGGCGCACGCTCTCGGCGCCCTCGGCCATGGTGCGCTCGAAGTGTGGAATGCCGCCCACCACCTCCACCCCCAGGTCCAGCGCGCGCGTGAGCTGGTCCAGCGCGCCCGGGCTGCGCAGCACGCCGTCCTGCGGAAAAGCCACCAGCTGCAGATCCAGGTAGGGGGCCACCCGGCGCTTCACTTCCAGCAGCGCCTCCACCGCCAGCAGGCGCGGGTCGCAAATGTCGACGTGGCTGCGGATGGCCAGCAGGCCCTTGGCCACGGCCCAGTCGCAATAGGCCAGCGCGCGTTCGATCAGCGCCTCCTGGGTCAGCAGGGGCTTGAGCTCGCCCCACAGCGCAATGCCTTCGAGCAGCGTGCCCGACTGGTTGACGCGCGGCAGGCCGTAGCTGAGCGTGGCGTCCATGTGGAAATGGGCATCCACGAAGGGCGGGCAGAGCAGCAGCCCCTGCGCGTCCAGCGTCTGCCCGGCCGGCGCCTGCAGGCCGGGGGTGACTTCGGTGATGCGGCCGTTCTGCACCGCGACCGACATGTGGGTGCGGCCGTCGGGTAGCGTGGCGTTGTGGATGAGCAGGTCCAGCATTCAGCGTTCTCCCTTGCGGTAGGGCTTCATCAGGGCCTGCGGGTAGCTGGCCCGGCGTGCCACCAGCACCAGCGCCACGATGGACAGCAGGTAGGGCAGCATCAGGTACACCTGGTAGGGCAGCAGCGCGTCGCCGGCCTGCTGCAGGCGCAGCTGCAGCGCGTCAAAAAAGGCGAACAGCAGCGCGCCCAGCAGGGCCTTGCCGGGCCGCCAGGAGGCAAACACCACCAGGGCCACGCAGATCCAGCCCCGGCCGTTGACCATGTTGAAGAAGAAGGCATTGAAGGCCGACAGCGTGAGGAAGGCGCCGGCCACGCCCATCAGCGCCGAGCCAGCCACGATGGCGCCGCTGCGCACCGCCGCCACCGACACGCCCTGCCCCTCGGCCGCCTGCGGGTTCTCGCCCACCATGCGCACGGCCAGCCCCACCGGGGTGCGGTACAGCAGGTAGCCGATCAGCGGCACCAGCGCCAGCGCCAGCAGCGTCAGCGGTGTTTGCTGCGCCAGCACCGGCAGCCCCAGCCAGCCCATGTCCTGGAAGGGCTGGATGGTGGGTGGCGTGCTGACCTTGGGAAAGCTCACCCGGTAGCCGTAGTAGCTCAGCGAGGTGGCCAGCAGCGTGACGCCCAGCCCCGAGACATGCTGCGACAGCGCCAGCGTGACGGTCAGCAGGGCGTGCAGGGCGCCCAGCAGCGCGCCGGTGCCCGCGGCCACCGCCACACCGCCCCACAGCGGCATGCCGCTGTACACCGCCAGCCAGCCGGTGAAGGCCCCGGCCACCATGATGCCTTCGATGCCCAGGTTCAGCACCCCGGCGCGTTCGCACAGCAGCACGCCCAGCGTGCCCAGGATCAGCGGCGTGCCGATGCGCAGTACGGCGACCCAGAACGCCTGATTGCTCAGGATGTCGAGAAACTCAGTCATCCACGACATCCCTTGCTGCGGCCGTGGATACCCGCTGGTACGGGATTGGCGGTTTGTGGCTTCATTTCCATCGCACCCGGTACTGCGTGAGCAGGGTGGCCACCAGCACCGAGATCAGCGAGGCCGCCACGATCACGTCGGCGATATAGGTCGGCACGCCAATCGCCCGGCTCATGCTGTCGGCGCCCACCAGCACCCCGGCCACGAACACGCTGGCGGCCGCGACGCCCAGCGGGTGCAGCCCGGCCAGCATGGCGATGACGATGCCCGAGTAGCCGTAGCCCGGCGACATGTCCAGCGTCAGGTAGCTGGTGCGGCCGGCCACCTCGATGGCGCCGGCCAGCCCGGCCAGTGCCCCCGAGAGCATGGCCACCAGCACCACGGTGCGCGTGACCGGCACCCCGGCAAAGGCGGCGGCGCGGGCGTTGGCACCGGTGGCGCGGATATCGAAGCCCAGCACGGTGTAGCTCATCAGCGCCCAGACTGCCACGGCCAGCGCGATGGCCATCAGCAGCCCGCTGTGCACCCGGGTCTGCTCGACCAGCTTGGAGAGCTCCAGCTCACCCATCAGCGCCACGCTCTGCGGCCAGCCCATGGCGGTGGGGTCTTTCATGGGGCCGTCCAGCATCAGCGAGACCAGCAGCAGCACCACGAAATTCAGCAACAGGGTGGTGACCACCTCGTCCACCCCCAGCCGGGCCTTGAGCAGGGCCGGCCCGAGCAGCAGCAGCGCGCCGGCCAGGGCCGCGGCCAGCAGCATCAGCACGAACAGCAGTGGCGCCGGCAGGTCCCAGCCGGTGCCGCCGTGCAGGCCGCCCACCGCCACCGCCGCCAGCGCGCCCATGTAGAGCTGGCCTTCGGCCCCGATGTTGAACAGCCGCGCCCGGAACGCCACCGCAGCGGCCAGCCCGGTCAGCATGAGGGGAATGGCGCGGGTGAAGGTCTCGCTGAGTGCGAACACCGAGCCGAAGCCGCCGCGCAGCAGCAGGCCGTAGGTTTGGGCCACGCTGGCGCCAGCCCACCACACCAGGAGCGCGCTCACCAGCAGGGTGAACAGCACCGCCCCCACCGGGGCCAGCAGCAGGGCCAGGGGTGAGCCCTGGTGGCGCTTTTCCAGCCTCATGCGGCGCCCTCGCCCAGGCCGGCCATGGCCAGCCCGATGGCGTCCCGCTCCCACTCGGTGGCCGGCCGGGCCGGGCCCAGCCGGCCGGCGTGGATCACCGCCACCCGGTCGCCCAGGGTCAGCACCTCGTCCAGATCGTCCGAGATCAGCAGCACGGCCGCGCCGGCGTCGCGTGCGGCGATCAGCTGTGCCTGCACGGCGGCCACGGCCCCGATGTCCAGGCCCCAGGTCGGCTGGTGCGCCACGATCAGGCGCGGCACCGGGGCTGCGCCGCTGTTTGCTAGTGTATTTGTAGCAAGGTCTTCAGGCTGGGTAAGGGCCCGGCCCAGAATCAGCTTCTGCATATTGCCCCCCGAGAGCGCCCGCGCCGGCGTGCCCGGGCCGCCGCCGCGCACATCGAAGCGGCGGCTGATCCGGTCCGCATGCGCGCGCGCCGCCGCTCGCCGCACCCAGCCCCCGCGCGAGAACACCGGGCTGCGCAGCCGCTCGGCCACAGCGTTTTCCCATACTGGCAAGTCGCCCACCACGCCCACGGCGTGGCGGTCTTCCGGGATGCGAGCCACGCCCAGCGGCACCAGCTGGGCCGGCCGGGCCGGCAGTGGGCTGCCCAGCAGGCGCACCTGGCCGGCGCTGGCCGCGCGGGTGCCGCACAGCAGTTCGGCCAGCGCCACCTGGCCGTTCCCCGACACCCCGGCAATCGCCACGATCTCGCCGGCGTGCAGGCTCAGGCTGGCGTGCAGCAGCCGCTCGCGTGCCGGCGCCGTGCTCACCGCATCGAGCACGCAGACCGGCTCACCCACGGAGCGGGCCGGCCGGCGTTGCGGCGCATCGACGGCGTGGCCCACCATCCACAGCGCGAGCTGGGCCTGGTGGGTGTCGGCGGCCCGGGCCTCGGCCACCAGCCGGCCCGCACGCAGCACCGCGATGCGCTGCGACACCCGCAGCACCTCGCCGAGCTTGTGGCTGATGAAAATGATGGACAGGCCCTGCGCCACCATCTGGCCCAGCACGTCAAACAGCGCCTCGCTCTCCTGCGGCGTCAGCACCGCCGTGGGCTCGTCCAGGATCAGGATGCGTGCGCCGCGGTACAGCGCCTTGAGGATCTCCACCCGCTGGCGCTCGCCCACCGAGAGCCGGCCCACCAGCGCCTCGGGGTCCACGCCCAGGCCGAAGCGCTGCGCCACTGCCAGCAGCCGCTCGCGCGCCGCCTGGCGCCGGGTCAGGGGCTGCCACAAGGGCTCGGAGCCCAGCATCACGTTGTCGAGCACGCTCAGGTTGTCGGCCAGCGTGAAGTGCTGGTGCACCATGCCAATGCCTGCAGCCAGCGCGGCCTTGGGATCGCCCGGCGGCAGCGGCTGGCCAAACACCGTGATGCTGCCGGCGTCCGCCGTGTAGTGGCCAAACAGGATGGACACCAGCGTGGACTTGCCCGCGCCGTTTTCGCCCAGCAACGCCAGCACTTCGCCCGCGCCCAGGCTCAGCGAAATGTCGTCATTGGCCAGCAGCGCGCCAAAGCGCTTGCTGATGTGGTTGAGTTGCAGGACGGGGTCGGACATGGGCGGGGCGAAAACAAAGACACCCCGCAGCCGGGGTGTCTTGTAAGGCGCGCAAGCAGGTTTACTTGGCGCTGGACCTGGGCTGCTTGTCGTCCACCTTGACGCTGAACTTGCCGTCCTGGATGGCTTTTTCCTTGGCGCGCACCTTGGCCATCAGCTCGGCCGGCACTTTTTTCTCGAAAGTGCCCAGCGGCGCCAGTGACGAGCCCTTGTGCTTCATCATCGAGTAAGGGCCGTAGTCCTCGGCGCTGAACTTGCCGTCTTTCACCATCTTGATGGCGCGGTCGGCCGAGGGCTCGAAATGCCACAGCGCCGAGGCCACCACGGTGTCGGGGTACTGGGCCTGGGTGTTGATCACGTTGCCGATGGCCAGCTTGCCCTTTTCCTTGGCGGCGTCACTCACGCCGAAGCGCTCGGCGTACATCACATCGGCGCCCTTGTCGATCATGGCGAAGGCCGCTTCCTTGGCCTTGGGCGGGTCGAACCAGCTGTTGATGAAGCTCACGCTGAATTCGACCTTGGGGTTGACTTCCTTGGCGCCCGCCATGAAGGCGTTCATCAGCCGGTTGACCTCGGGGATGGGGAAGCCGCCGACCATGCCGATCTTGTTGCTCTTGCTCATGCCGCCGGCAATCATGCCCGTCAGGTAGGCGGGCTCCTGGATGTAGTTGTCGAACACGCTGAAGTTGGGCGCCTGCGGCTTGCCCGAGGAGCCCATGAGGAACGACACCTTGGGAAAGTCCTTGGCCACCTTGCGGGCGGCGGCTTCCACCGCGAAGGCCTCGCCCACGATGAGCTGGTTGCCGGCGGTGGCGTACTCGCGCATCACCCGCTCGTAGTCGGCATTGGAGACGTTTTCGCTGGCCTTGTACTCGATCTCGCCGCGCGCCTCGGCGGCCTTGAGCGCCTGGTGCAGGCGCCCGGCCCACTGCTGCTCGAAGGGCACGGTGTAGATGCCGGCGACCTTGACCTTGGCCTGGGCCAGGGCAAGGGTGGGGGCGCTGGCGGCCAGCGCGGCGGCCAGCACCAGTGCATGGCGGCGGTTCAGGGTCTGGAAGGTCATGGTTTCTCCTGGGTGGGTTGATAATTGGTTTGCTGCAAAAAAGATAGCAACATAACGTTACTGGGTAAGGCCTGAGGGCTGTTTAGGCTCAGACTCCCGCCCGTTCCAGCATGGCATGCAGAAGCACGTTGCAGCCTGCGGTGATGTGCTCGGCCCGGGCGTCCTCGATCTCATTGTGGCTGATACCGTTCTTGCAGGGAATGAAGATCATGCCACTGGGCGCGAGTTTGGCCATGTACACCGCGTCATGTCCGGCGCCGGACACCACGGGCATGCTCGCGTAGCCCAGTTGCTGCGCGGCCCGCGCCACGGCGTCGATGCAGTCGCTGTGAAAGGCCTGCGCCGGGTAGCTGGAGACCAGGTCGATCTTCACGTCCAGCCCGCTTTGCTGGCTCAGACGCCTGGCGAAGGCCTTGACCTCTTCGGCCATCTGGTCCACCGCCGCGTCGGTGCTGTTGCGCAGGTCGATCGAGAACTTGACCCGCCCGGGGATCACGTTGCGGCTGTTGGGGTGCACCTGCACCATGCCGACGGTGCCACGGCCGTGCGGTGCGTGGCGCAGGGCGGTGGCCACCACCTCCTGCATGATGGGGGCCGCCACCTGCATCGCATCCTGGCGCAGCGCCATCGGGGTCGGGCCGGCGTGGGCTTCCATGCCGGTCACGGTGCAGTCGAACCAGCGGATGCCCAGCACGCCCTGCACCACGCCGATGGTGATGCCG
>VERU01000137.1 GCA_018882485.1 Rhodoferax sp.
GTCTGCGATGCCACGCCAGTAGCCATCGTCATTGCGGCCAGCCGCCTCGATCGTCGCGAAATCATGTGTGCCCGCATGCTTGCCGCCAGAGCGCGTGTGCATCAGCACATGGCGCAGGTTGGTGGCAAACACCTGGACCGCCACCTGCTCGGCCGCCTCGCGCAGGCGGGTGAACAGATCGCGTTCCAGGCTCAGGCTGAGCTTGACCCGCCAGGTCCAGGCCAGCGCCCGGCGGACCAGTTCATCGCCCGCCCGACCCTGGTGGCGCCAGCCCAGCACGGCGGCGATGCGGGCCTCGGCCAACGGCGGCGACGCGGATCGGGCGGGTCCGCCGCCGGCGGCCGGTTCGACGGCATCCGGGGCGAGCAGCCGGACCTCCAGGATGTCCTGGGCCCGACCCCGAAAAACCGCCAGAGCCCGGTGCGAGGGCACGTGCGACAGCGCCTCGCGGTAGTCGAAATAATCGCGATAGCGGCTGGCCTCGGCACCCGCGGGGTCCAGACCATCACGCAGCCGGCTGTGCAACTGGCCGTCCTGCCACAGCCAGTCCCGCAAAGCGGCCAGCACCTGGGCATCCTCGGCCCAGCGCTCGCTCCAGAGATCGCGCACCCCGTCGAGCACGGCGGGCAGGGTGCTGAAATCGTCACCCCCCTCGGTGGGTGCGGGGCGCAGAAAAGCGAGCGCCTGCTCGGCCGGATCGAGCGCGGGATCGGCCCACAGGCGGTCGGCCAGCAGGTCCAGCCCGGCCTCGCGGGCCATCTGACCCCGGGTCCGGCGTCGCGGCTTGTAGGGCAGGTACAGGTCCTCCAGCACCTGCCTGCTGGCCGCAGACTCCAGGGCCGCGCGCAGGACTGGCGTCAGCTGGCCCTGCCCTTCGATGCTGCGCAGTATGGTCTGCAACCGCTCGTCGAATTCGCGCAGGCTGCCCAGGCGCGCCTCGATCTCGCGCAACTGCACATCGTCGAGTTCTCCGGTGGCTTCCTTGCGGTAACGGGCGATAAAGGGAACGGTGGCGCCACCGTCGAGCAGCGCAACCGCCGCCCGGATCCGGCTTTCCTCGACCCGGAGTTCCTGCGCAAGACGCGCAATGATGTTCTGCATGCTTGGGACATCGCCGGCACAGGCCGCACCGGCTGATAGACGACGGACTCGGCAAGTGTGCCACAGGCCGCCCGGGGCTGGAGGTCGCAGCCGGCGAGCGGTGGCGCCCCGCCCCCACCGGGGCGCTCGGGCCCGTTTGTAGGAAAAAACCTGACGTGCGCTTTATCCGGAGCCGGACAAAAGTTCCTGTTACAGCTGTTTACATTCGTTTCACCTTGTTGGAAATGCCGGGCCACCGGCTCAGAAACCCGGAAAAACAGAAAGGAACCCTGCCATGTTTGCCCACTCACAAACCGCACCGCGTCGCCTGCCGCAAATGCCGCCGCCCTCGCCCGAGGTTTTCGGCGATTCCGAGCTGGTCGAGGAGCTGCTTCCCTTCACGCTGCGTCAGGTCTCGACCCAGGAACAGCTGGACAAGGCCGTGCAAGTGCGACACGCGGCCTACGCGCGCCACCTGCCGGAATTTGCACAGACACTGACCCGGCCCGAGGCGGCCGACTTCGAGGACGGCGTCGTGGTGCTGCTGGCCGAATCAAAGATCGACGGCTCGCCGCTGGGTACCATGCGCATCCAGACCAACGAATTCAAGCCCCTGGTACTGGAGCAGTCCATCACCTTGCCCGACTGGTTGCGCACCTGCCGCCTGGCCGAAGCGACCCGTCTGGCCGTGACCAACGAAAAAGCAGGCCGCCTGGTCAAGACGGTGCTGTTCAAGGCCTACTACCTGTATTGCCTGAACACGCAGGTCAGCTGGATGGTGATCGCCGGACGATCGCCCATCGACCGCATGTATGAACGCCTGCAGTTTGAGGATGTGTTCCCGGAACTGGGCTACATCCCCCTGCGCCACGCGGGCAATCTGCCGCACCGGGTGATGTCGTTCCATGTCGCAACGGCCGAGGACCGC
Source organism: Rhodoferax sp. (assembly GCA_018882485.1). Lineage (GTDB taxonomy): Bacteria > Pseudomonadota > Gammaproteobacteria > Burkholderiales > Burkholderiaceae_C > Rhodoferax. The sequence continues at coordinate 2,009 of VERU01000137.1, forward strand.
TGGAGGGCTGCCGGTCATCCCCTGTCGCGCTTCATGTTCGATATCCACCATCCCGACATCCTGACCGACGATGGCTCGCAACACCAGCCTGCGACGCATCCATTCAAGGACGCCGGTCCAGCCGAGCGCGGCATGCTGATGTGAACCACCTGATGTGAACCACCAACGGACGGGCTGCAGATCCAGGGAAGGTGGCCTGTTCCGTGGAATCACATCAATATTGACCGATAACCCTCTGATTTATATGTTGTTTTTTACCTACGACACGTCCAGCTAAAGCTTGTCAATTGACCATGCCGGGGTTAACTTCGGTCCATCAACGAACCCGGGTTCGGCATAAACGATGGAATTCATGGCAATCTTCAACCCGGCTCAGATCCCCGGGACGGCCTGTCTGGCTGGCGCATTTCGATGAACGGATCGATTGTTGGACAGAAGCTGGCCGGTCGTCTGGTCCGTCTGAGCCAGCGAAATGAGCGCGCGCTGGATCTGTTCGCGTCGTATGCGCTGCCGATCCTGATCGGCATCGCCTCATTGCTCGCACTGCTCGTATGGCCATCCCAGTACTCGGGGTCGCTAGGGCGCACAGTCGATATCCGGGTGATGAAGGGCGGCGACAGACTCGATGATCCCAGGGCAGCGCTTCAGCAGATCAAGGGGGTCGGTCCGGCTCCGCACCACGACACGCGCCTGTCGGAAAAGCCCTTTTGGGTTCTGGTACCCGTTGCCTCCATCGGTTCGACGTCGGACCTGAGCCTGGAATTTCCATCGCGCCATGCGATGGAAATCAGTTGCTGGGACGCTGAAAGTCTGGTGCCACTGGGCCGCGCCAACCGGACCGATACCGGCGGCGAAATGAGAGCCGTTCGAGCGGGGTTCGTCCTTGATCTTGCAGACAGCAACCGGGGACACGATGTCCTCTGCCAGACGAGCGCCATCGGTCCTGCCCGGCTCAGCGCCATGGTGTGGGATCGCAACGAACTGAACGCGGCAGCGCAGGACTTTCACCGCAAGTCAGGACTGCTTGACGGCGGAATTCTGGTCCTGGCGGTCTTCGTGCTGATCACCGCACTGGTCAACCGGGAGCCGCTGTACCTCCTGTTTGCCGCCTGGCTTGTGGTCAATCTGCGCATGGCCGCGCTCTCCAGCGGCTGGGACACGCAGTGGCTGGGTTATGTGGTGCCCTACGACTGGCTGGTGCAGGGTCGGCTGGTGACCATCACCCTCTACTACATCCTCACACTGACCCTCTTCACGACCCTGTTTCGCGAGGATCTGCAGCGCATCGGCTATCGATGGCTGGTACGCGGGGCGCAGTGGACCTGTTTTCCCCTGCTGGTGCTGGCCCTGTCGCTTCCTTTCGCCTCGTTCCTGCCGATCATCTGGACCGCAACGGGTGCCAGCATTGCCGTTCTGGCCTTCCTCATGGTGCGCATCCTGCAGTTGACGCGTTCGAGGGTTGCCATCCTCTACACGGCGGCGATCGCAGTCACCTTGGTCGCGAGTTTCTACGAGGTGATCGCTGCCGCAATGGGCATCAAGGGTCTGATCGGAGCCATCAACAGCGTGACCGCCGCGCTGTCGTCGAGCATGTTGACGGCGCTGGCCTTCGCCGAGCAAATGCGGCAGGAGCATGTGCAGCGCATGGAGGTTCAGGCCGAACTCGAGCACACGTTCGAGGCCATGCCCATCGGCATGTTCACCCTCGACCTGGAAGGTCGCTTCCTGAGCGCGAACCCGGCCTTGCGGGACATGCTGGGCGAAGACGTGCTCACCGACGGCCGCAACCACTGGCACCAGTACTTCGAAGCGGGCGCCTGGAGCCAGTTGCACCGCATGGTGCACGACCGCCGAGACGCTGGCGAGAGCGCTGACGACAGCGCGTCGCGATCGGGCTTCAGTGCCTCGCAATTACCGGATCTCGGCGGCGCCAACAAGGCACAACCGCTGCAGAGGGAGCTGGAGGTGCGTGGCCGCAAACAGGCCAACCAGACACAGGGCAAGCGCTTTCTGGTCAAGGCGACCCTGGCCCGGGACAAGATCGAAGGGTCGCTGCAGGACGTCACGGAAAAATCGATCGCCACAGAAAACCTCTACTTTCTGGCCAACCACGACTCGCTCACCAAGGTGCTCAACCGGCGCGGTGTGGAGCGCATGCTCGACGAGGCGATCCGCAGGCTCGAACCCGGTGGCAGCATGGCGCTGGCCTACCTGGACCTGGACCGCTTCAAGCTGATCAACGACCTGTTCGGCCACGCCGTTGGCGACGAGGTGCTGCAACAGGTGTGCAAGCGCGTGACCGACATGCTGCCCCGCGACATACAGTTCGGTCGGGTGGGCGGTGACGAATTCGTGATCGCCTTCCCCAACACCCCTGTGGCCATGGCTGCCCACATGTGCCAGGGCATCGTCGACAACATCGGCACGCGGCCCTACCGCGTCGGAGGCAAGGCGTTCTACGTGCGCGGCTCGATCGGCCTGATCGAGGTGGGCCACGGCATGGCCCTGAAAGATGCCATCTCGACCGCCGATCGCGCCTGCCGACAGGCCAAGGCGGCCAACAGCGATGGCTTGGTGGTGTACGAGCGTTACGCCGTGGCCTTCCAGCAGCACGAGGCCGAACTCAAGCTGATCGCCCAGCTCTCCACCAGCACCGCAACCGAGGGGCTGTACCTCGAGATGCAACCCATCATGTCGCTGTCGGCTCCCCATGAATCGCTGAACTTCGAGGTGCTGCTGCGCATGCGCGACCACGAGGGCAAGAACATCCCCACCGACCGCCTGATTGCGGCCGGCGAGGCCAGCGGGCGCATGAGCGTGATCGACCGCTGGGTCCTGTCGACCACCCTGGCCTGGCTGGATCAGCACCGGGACGAGCTCAAGCAGACCCGCTTCGTCTGCATGAACCTCAGCGGGGCCTCGCTGAACGACGAGAAGTTCCTGCAAGACGTGTATGCCTTGCTGGAAAAGAACCGGCACATCGCCAGCCAGATCTGCCTGGAAATCACGGAAAGCGTGGCGTTGAGCGACATCGAGAACACGCGGCGCTTCGTGAACCGGGTGCGGCGTATCGGCGCGCGGGTCGCGCTGGACGACTTCGGGGCCGGCTACACCTCGTTTTCGTATCTGAAGGAGTTCACCGCGGACCTGCTGAAGATCGACGGCAGCTTCATCGTCAACATGAACCAGCATCCGGCGAACATCGCGATCGTGGAAGCCATCGTGAACCTGGCGCGCAACCTGGGCATGAAGGTCATTGCCGAATGGGCCGAGGACCAGGCCACGGTGCAGACCCTGACCGAAATCGGCGTCGACTACGTGCAAGGTTTTGTCGTGGCCCGCTCGCAGCATCCCGACCGCCTGCTGGAGGCCAGTTCCTCGGCCAGTTTCGTGAAGGACGAGGATCTGGCCCAGATGCTGGCGCAGGTCGGGCGCACCGACGGCGTGGTGAAGCAGGTCGACCTGTTTGCCGACGTCGGCGCCGGCAAGCTGCACTGATTCAGAGCCACCCGAAGCTGGCCGCTGCGCTGACGGCCTGCGCCCGGGTGCGCACCTGGAGCTTGCGGTACATGTTGCGCACGTGGGTGTTCACCGTTTGGGGGCTGATGGCCAGACGCCCGGCAATCTGGCTGCCACTGTGGCCGGCGGCCACCAGACGCAGGATGGTGCGCTCCTGAGGTGACAGGGTGTTGCGCAGACCGTTCGTGGGACCGGACACGGACCCGCCCCCGGACTCCAACCGGCCCAGCAGGCGTCGGGCAACCCGGGGCGCGATCGCCGCCCCGCCATTGACCACCTGCAGCACGGCCTGGGCGTAGCTGCCAAACCAGCACTGCTTGACCAGGTAGCCGGCAGCGCCCAAGGCAAAGGCGCGCATGGCGTGGGACTCATCGTCGCCCGGAGCAATCACGACCACCTCGGCAAACGGGCGGGCGGTCCGGGACTGCTCCAGCAGCGTCAGCCCGGGTCCGTCGCCCAGGTTGAGATCGACCAGCAGCACGTCGAAATCGTGCAGCGCGACCAGACGACGGCCTTCACGCAGGCTGCCTGCCTGGCCCACCACATGAACCCGTTCATCGGCCTGCAATTCCCGGGCGATCCCGTACCGCAGATGGGCGTCGCTGACAGCCAGCGCGACCCGCACCGGGTGGCCCGCCTGGCCGACCAGAAAGTCCGGCCACAGGGTAGGTGGAGTCGAGACCATCGAGAACCGGTGCCCCTGTGGCGGAGCGGACTGGGCATGCAGCCGGTCCGGGAATCGGGGATCGTCCATGGTGGGCCTGAAACATCCTGTGGCTGGGATTGACAAGGGCTTGCATCGGTTCAGACCCTGGCATGGCTGCTTACAGGAGCGGGGTGCCGCCGCTGTCGGCCATGGCCCGACCCGACGGGGCTAGCGTATCGGCTCAACCGGCCGGCGCGTATACCGGATCGGCGGGAAACCGGCTACCCGGGCCCCTCAGGCTTTGCGCACCCGACTGACCGGGCGATGGGCGTCCATCCCACCGGGGGCGGGGCCTGCTTACAAGCAGTTACACCGCTTACCGTCGCCAACTACCCGGCCTGGAAGGCCCCTTCCGGGCGTCCAACAACGGGGCCTGGCCGGGCGCTGTGCCGGGTCAGAGGCACCGGCTGGTCGCCGCCGGCATCACCCGGGAACGCCGCAACGGGTTAACCGGTTCCGCCGATTGGCCGCAACGCAGCCGGCTCGGACACTGACTCCGGGCAGCGCAAGCACCCCTGGCCAGCCGACCAGGCCGGGCAAGGGGTGGCGCGCAACCCATCAAGCGGGCGACCGGCACCCGTGGCTGGCCTTCCGATTCCGTGTGTACCTTGTGTGGAGGAAATTCTCATGAAGAAACTGACCTTGACCCTGCTGGGCCTGGTGGCTGGAAC
>VERU01000138.1 GCA_018882485.1 Rhodoferax sp.
CGCCAGGACCGTCTCGTCGGGTTGCACCGGCACCAGGTTCTGACCCTTGTCGCCATCCCGCGCACCCTCGATTTCATCGGCCGCTTCCTTGCCATAGATCGCGAGCCAGCCCGGCTTGACCAGCACCTTGCCTTCGGTTTTGAAGTGGTGGCCGGCGGCCACGCTGATTCGGGTGGTCACCAGGTATTCGGCACTCGGAAAGAAGACCGCCATGAAGCGCCGCGTCACCAGGTCGTAGATTTTTTGCTCGGCTTCGCTCAGTCCGCTGGGCGGCTGCAGGGTCGGGATGATGGCGAAGTGATCGCTCACCCGGGCATTGTCGAAGACGCGCTTGGTCGGTTTGATATAGCTGCCTTTCAGCGCGGTTCGCGCATGGGGCGCGAGGTGGGGCAGCGCCGAGTCGGCCAGCGCTTCAAAAGTCTGCCGCACCACGGGCAGGTAGTCTTCCGGCAGGGCGCGGGAATCGGTGCGGGGATAGGTCAGCGCCTTGTGCCGTTCATACAGGCTCTGGGCCAGCGCGAGGGTGGTTTTGGCCGAAAAACCAAATTTGCCGTTGGCCTCGCGCTGCAGGCTGGTGAGGTCGAACAGCGGCGGGGCGGACTGGCTGCTGGGCTTGCTTTCTTCGGTGACGCGGGCGGACTGTCCCCGCACCGCATCGGCGATGGCCTGCGCCTGGGCCTCGCTCCAGAGCCGGTCGGGTTTCTTCTCGGGATCTTCGGGGTCCTTGCGATGGCCAGGATCAAACCACTTGCCCGGGTATTCGCCCGCCGCGGCCGCGAAACTGGCCTGGATTTCCCAGTAATCCCGGCTGACGAAGCGGCGGATCTGTTCCTCGCGTTCGACCACCACCGACAGGGTGGGCGTCTGGACACGCCCGACCGTGGTCAGGAAGAAGCCCCCGTCGCGTGAATTGAAGGCGGTCATGGCCCGGGTGCCGTTGATGCCGACCAGCCAATCGGCCTCGCTGCGGCAACGGGCTGCATCGGCCAGGGGCTGCATCTGGGCGTCGCTGCGCAGGTGCTCGAAGCCATCCCGGATCGCCTGCGGGGTCATGCTTTGCAGCCACAGGCGCTGGACCGGCTTGCCCAGGGGTTTGCTGCCGCCGGCGAATTGTTCGATCAACCGGAAGATCAATTCGCCTTCGCGCCCGGCGTCGCAGGCGTTGATCAATTGGGCAACATCCTTGCGGCGCGCCAGCTTGACCACCGCGTTGAGGCGGGTCCGGGTCTTGTCGACCGGCTTGAGGTCGAAGTGCGGCGGAATCACAGGCAGGTGGGCGAAGCTCCACTTTCCGCGCTTGACGTCGTACTGCTCGGGCGCCTGGATCTCCACCAGGTGTCCGACGGCACTGGACACCACATACCGGTCGTTTTCGAAGTGTTCTTCGTGCTTCTCGAATTTGCCCGAGGTGGGCGTGAGCGCCCGCACGATGTCTTGGGCGACAGAGGGTTTCTCGGCGATGACCAGCGTTTTCATCTGACTACAATCCTGTTTCGTCGCGCGCAGGCGCACGCACACACGTGGGCGCACACACGCCCGCACACAGATTCACCTTATCAAAATTTTCCTGGCCGTGACAACCCGGGCCCGTTCCACCGACCGCCGGCGCATACAGACCCGGCGCTCGGGCGTGCACGGTCGGGGGGTGTTCGCACTGCAGGACATTGCGGCCGGCGAGACGATCATCGAATACGTGGGTGAGGTGATCACCTGGGCCCAGGCGCAGCGGCGGCACCCGCACGATCCGAACGATCCCCACCACACGTTCTTCTTTCATATCGATGAACGGCATGTCATCGACGCGCTGCACGGCGGTAACTCTTCGCGATGGATCAACCATTCCTGCGATCCCAACTGCGAGGCGGATGAGCGCGATGGCCGGATCTTCATCCAGGCGCTGCGCAACATCCGGGCCGGTGAGGAACTGAGCTACGACTATGGTCTGGTCATCGATGAGCGCTACACCGCCCGACTCAAGGCCGAATACCCCTGCTGGTGCGGTGCGGCCGTTTGCCGGGGCACCTTGCTGGCGCCCAAGCGCCGGCGCTGAGGTCTGGCCATGGTGCTGCCGGCCTACAAGGCGGTCGCCCAGGCGCTGAACCGGGAGTCCCCGGCGGTCGCGCTCGAGGTGCTGCCGCAGGTCGATTCCACCAATTCCGAACTGATGCGGCGTTTCCGTGCCGGCGATGCCAGCGCCTTGCTGCTGGTGGCCGAGCACCAGACGGCCGGTCGGGGACGCCTGGGCCGGCAGTGGGTCAGCGGGTCGGGCAGCGCGGCGGCCTCGCTCACTTTTTCGCTCGCCCTGCCCCTGGCCCCGGCAGACTGGTCGGGTTTGTCGCTCGCGGTGGGGGTCAGCCTGGCCGATGCCCTGCATCCGGACCTGCGCGTCAAATGGCCCAATGACCTCTGGCTGGCCCAGCGCAAGCTGGCCGGCGTCCTGATCGAGACGGCCCAGTTCGGATCGCAGCGCCAGGTGATCATCGGGGTGGGCATCAATCTGAGGGCGCCCGATGGCTCGGGGCTGGCCCGTCCGCCCGCGGGCCTCGCCGAGTGCCTGCCCGGCATCGATGCCCCCACGGCCCTGCTGCGTGTGGCGGCTCCTCTGGTGCGGGCTGTGCGACGTTTCGAACGCGAGGGTTTTGCACCGTTTCACTCCGCATTCCAGCGGCGGGATGTGCTGGCGGGGCAGCCCGTGACCTTGAGCGACGGGTTTTGTGGTATTGCTCAGGGCGTCTCGGCGCAGGGTGAGCTGTTGCTGCAAAGTGGACCTTCGGTGCGAGTCGTGCGCTCCGATGAGGTCAGCCTGCGTCCACCGGCGTCGGCGCCGCTGGGGGCGGCATGATCACGGGCCAGACGGTCTGGCTGCGGTGGCTGGTGCTGCTGCTCGTGCTGCTCAACAGCGCCTACTATGTCTGGTCCGAGGGGGCGTTGCGGGGTGCTGGCCTGGGGCCGGCGTTGCAGGGTGAACCCCATCGGCTGGAGACCCAGGTGCGCCCGGACGCGTTGCGGCTGCTGCGGCACGCCGAGGCCGTGGACCTGGTCATGGGCGCAGCCTGCCGGCAGGCTGGCCCGTTCGATGGCACCCAATCCGATGCCCTGCGAGGGGCGCTGCGCGGGCTGCTGCCGGTCCAGGCCTGGTCGCTGGATCTGGTGATCGAGCCGGCGAGCTGGATCATCTACATCGGTCAGTACAACGACCCGGCCACCATCGAGGTCAAGAAGGCCGAATTGCGGGGCTTGAAGCTGCCGCACGAGGCGGTGACCAACCCGGACCTGATGCTGGGCCTGTCGCTGGGCCGCTTCGAAAGCCAGGCGGCGGCGGCGGCCGAACTGGAATCCATGAAGCGCCGGGGATTGCGCAAGGCCCTGGTGGTGCAGGACCGGCCAGAGCGCCGGGGATCCATGCTGCGCATCACCGGCGCCGAGGAGGCCGTGGCCTCCACCTGGCAGGCGTTGCAGCCCCTGCTCGGTGGCAGGGTGGCGACCGACTGCCGTTGAGTCTCAGGGCAGGGTCTGGGCCCCAAAGCGCACGCTGAACCGGGCTCCCGGCGGCGTCTGACCCGGGTGGGCGTCTTCCAGCTCGACACGGGCCTGGTGCTGCTGCGCGATCTCCAGGACGATGGGCAGGCCCAGGCCGGAGCCGTCGGCCTCGGTCCCCAACACCCGGTAGAACGGCTGGAACACCAGCTCCCGTTCCGCCGGCGGTATGCCGGGTCCGGTGTCTTCCACCTGCACGACGAGCCGGCGCTCGGCCCCCTCCAGGCCCACGCGCACGGTGATGACCGCCGGCCGTGACGGGCTGGACGGTGTGTAGTGGATGGCGTTGTCGACCAGGTTGCGCACCATCTCCTTGAGCAGCGTGGGGTTGCCCCGGAGGGTTCCGCCCTCGGCGCCGGGCTCCAGCCCTTCGTAGCCGAGGTCGATGCGCCTGTCGATGGCGCGGGGCACGCAGTCGCGCACCACTTCCATGGTGAGCGCCGCCAGATCGCAGTCCTGCTGCGGCATGGCGGTGCCGCTGCCCTCGGCGCGTGCCAGGGCCAGCAGCTGGTTGACCGTGTGCGTGGCCCGCACGCTGGCCCGTCCGATCTGGCGCAGCGATTGCTTGAGTTCCTGGGCATCGGCACCGTCGCGCTGCGCCAGGTCCGCCTGCATGCGCAGACCCGCCAGAGGCGTCTTGAGCTGGTGTGCGGCGTCGGCCAGGAAGCGCTTCTGGGTGGCGATGGAATCCTTCAGGCGGGCCAGCAGATCGTTGACCGACACCACCAGCGGCGCCAATTCGACCGGGACTACCTGCGCGTCGATGGGGCTCAGGTCGTCCGGCTTGCGCGCGCGGATCCGGGCCTCCAGCTGGTGCAGTGGTTTGAGGGCCTGCACCAGCGCCAGCCAGATCAGCAAGACCGCGACCGGCAGGATGACGAATTGCGGCAGCATCACGCCGGTGACGATTTCGGTCGCCAGGGTGGAGCGCTTGTCCATCGTCTCGGCCACCTGGACCAGCGTGGGCCGTGCGCCGCTGGGGCCGGCGCGGACCCAGGTGTAGGCAATCTTCACATCGATGCCCCGGATCTCGTCATCGCGGATGCGGACCTGCCCGATCACGGCTTTTTCCGAGTCCGGGGGTGGCGGCAGCGCGCGGTCGCCGCCCAGGTGCTCGCCGTCGGGCCCCAGCACCTGGAAGAACACGGTATCTGCGTCGTCGGCGCGCAGCAATTCGCGAGCGGGCAAAGGCAGGCTGAACTGGACCCGGCCCTGGTTGGCGGTGACCAGCTGGGCCAGTGCGCCCGCGTTGTATTCCAGTGCCCGGTCGAACGGCTTGCCGGCGATGCCCTGGGCGACCAGCCAGGTCAGCACCAGGCTGATGGGCCACAGCAACAGCAGCGGCGTGAGCATCCAGTCCAATATCTCGCCGAACAGCGACCGCTGCTCCCGCTTGAACAGGCTCATGCCGGCTGTCCCGCCCTGGGGGTCGGTGTCGCGCGCCCGCCGGCACGCGTGCGATCGCCGCGGACTTGTGGGTCAGCCCGGGATCTTCTCAAGGCAATAACCCAGGCCCCGGACTGTGGCGATCCGGATGGGTCCCTTCTCGATCTTCTTGCGCAGGCGGTGGATGTAGACCTCGATCGCGTTGTTGCTGACTTCCTCGCCCCACTCGCACAGCCGCTCCACCAGCTGGTCCTTGCTCACCAGCCGGCCAGCCCGTTGCAGCAACACCTCCAGCAGCCCGAGTTCGCGTGCCGACAGTTCCACCATCGCGCCATCGATGGTGGCGACCCGACCGGACTGGTCATAGACCAGCGGGCCGTGCTTGATGGTGCTGCTGGCCGTGCCCATGCCGCGCCGGATCAGGGCCCGCACCCGGGCTTCCAGCTCCTGCAGGCTGAACGGCTTGGCCATGTAATCGTCGGCACCGTAGTCCAGTCCGCGCACCCGTTCCTCCACGCTGTCGGCCGCTGTCAGAATCAGGACTGGCAGCGAGGAGCCGCGCGCCCGCAGGCGCTTGAGCACTTCGAGGCCGTGCATGCGGGGCAGGCCCAGGTCTAGGATGAGCAGGTCGAACTCGGTGTTGGTCATCAATGCGGCGTCTGCCTCCGTGCCGCTGGCCACATGGTCCACCGCCGACCCTGAACTGCGCAGGCTGCGCAGCAGGCCGTCGGCGAGCACCTGATCATCTTCGGCAATCAGTATCCGCATCGGAGTCTCCTGTGTGGCGCTGGTTCCACGCCTTGTTATTCCAGGCCATTCTAGGTCGGCTTCCGGAGCGCGCCTAGGGCGCTGGTAGCCCGTACCCGCAGGGGCGTTGCGGGGCGGGTCCGGCCATTCAGCTGGCGTAGGCCTCCAGTCCGAGCACGATCACCGTGGCCACTTCGGCCCCGACGGCCAGCCGCAACTCGGCCTGGGCCTGCGCGACCGCCCGCTCCATGGCGCCCACCCAGGCCAGCCCGGTTTCGGTGTAGGCGATCCGTTTGGCACGGGCATCGCGCGGGTCTGGCGCGCGATGCACCAGACCCCAGGCGCTGCATTCGTCGACCAGCCGGCCCATGGCCTGTTTGCTGATGCCCGCCCAGACGGCCAATTCGGTCAGGCGCGCCCCGTTCAGTGGCAGGTGGCGGGAAATGTGCAGGTGGCTGGCGTTGAGTGAACCGCGCCCAGCCAGGTGGGCCAGGGCCAGCGGCAGCTGGTCGTCCAGGGCCATCAGGGACAAGACCCGGGCGTCGAAACGCAGCGCGGCCCGGCTCAGCCAGTGGCCCACGTGGGCTTGACGCCCGTGATCGGCAGAAGGAGCCCGCACCATGATCAAATGGTAACCAAAATTGACTAAAAAATCCGTTTACATCCATGTATGCACTGATAAACTACTGATCAGGCATCCAGCCTGGTGTTAATGACAGAGCCGGATGCCGCCCGTTCCATCGCTATCAGGAGGTCATCATGGACGCACCGGTCAAACACCTTTCCCCCGCTCAAGCCGAGAAGAACAAGGCCTTGCAGGCGGCCTTGGCCCAGATCGAAAAGCAGTTTGGCAAAGGCACCATCATGCGGCTCGGGGAGGGCGAGGCCATCGAAGACATTCAGGTGGTTTCCACGGGTTCGCTGGGGCTGGACATCGCGCTGGGTGTGGGTGGGCTGCCGCGGGGCCGGGTGATCGAGATTTACGGCCCGGAGTCGTCCGGCAAGACCACCCTGACCTTGCAGGTGATCGCCGAAATGCAGCGGCAGGGCGGACAGTGCGCCTTCGTCGATGCCGAACATGCGCTGGACATCCAGTACGCCCAGAAGCTGGGCGTCAACCTGCAAGACCTGCTCATCAGCCAGCCCGACACGGGCGAGCAGGCGCTGGAGATCGTCGACAGCCTGGTGCGCTCGGGCGCGGTGGACCTGATCGTGGTCGACTCGGTGG
>VERU01000139.1 GCA_018882485.1 Rhodoferax sp.
GTCCTGGAGGCCCTGCAGGCCGCGGGCCTGCAGCGCGAGGTGCTGCAGCTCGGACTGCCCGATGCCTTCATCGCCCATGGCGATCCGGCCCGCCTGCTGGCCCTGCAGGGTCTGGACGCTGCGGGCATCGAGGCTGCGGTGCGCCGCCGTTTCCTGGAGCCTGCGGCACCGGCACTGAAGGTCGTCGCCTGACGGCCGAGCCGGCCGGGGCAGGGTTTTTCCTGCGCGGCGCCGAGGGTTAACCCGCAACGGGCGCCCGGGCCCGGCTGCCTAAAATCCGGCCAGATCAATTCTGATCGGGCTGCGCCGCCGGCGCCCAATCCTCTACCCACTCAAGGAGTCACACGCATGGATCGTCGTTCCATCATCAAGCATGCCGGCATCGCCGGTGTCCTCGCGGCGGGCGCAGCACCGGCTGTGCACGCGCAGGCCGCCATCCGCTGGCGCCTGGCTTCCAGCTTCCCCAAGTCGCTCGACACCATCTACGGCGCGGCCGACACCTTCGCCAAGAAGGTCAACGAGATGAGCGGCGGCAAGTTCACCATCTCCACCCATGCCGCCGGCGAGCTGATGCCGGCCTTCGGCGTGGTCGACGGCGTGCAGAACGGCACCGTGGAATGCGCCCACACCGCGCCCTACTACTTCTTCGGCAAGGACGAGACCTTTGCCCTGGGCTGTGCCATTCCCTTCGGCCTCAACAGCCGCCAGATGACCGCCTGGATGTACGAGGGCAACGGCGGCAAGCTCATGCGCGAGTTCTACGCCAAGTACAACATCGTCAACTTCCCGGCCGGCAACACGGGCTGCCAGATGGGCGGCTGGTACCGCAAGGAGGTCAAGAGCGTCAAGGACATCAAGGGCCTGAAGTTCCGCGTGGGTGGCTTCGCGGGCAAGGTGATCGAGCGCATGGGCGGCGTACCGCAGAACATCCCCGGCGGCGAGATCTACCAGGCGCTGGAGAAGGGCACCATCGACGCCGCCGAGTGGGTGGGACCGTACGATGACCAGAAGCTGGGCTTCAACAAGGTCGCGCCCTTCTACTACTACCCCGGCTGGTGGGAAGGCGGTCCCGAGCTGGACGTGTTCATCAACAAGGCTGCCTACGAGGCGCTGTCGGCCGAAAACAAGGCCATCGTGGAGGCGGCCGCCGCCTACGCCCACGTGGAAATGCAGGCCAAGTACGACGCCAAGAACCCGATGGCCCTCAAGCAGCTGGTCGGCGCCAAGGTCAAGGTGCTGCCTTTCCCCAAGGACGTGATGGATGTCGCCTTCAAGGAGGCCATGAAGCTGTACGCTGAAATCAGCGCCAAGAACCCGAACTGGAAGAAGGTCTACGACGACATGGCGGTGTTCCGCAAGGACCAGAACCTCTGGTTCCGCTTCACCGAGATGCGCTTCGACACCTTCATGCAGGCCCAGAAGCTGTAAGTCTCACCGCGTCGCATGGCGCAGGGCCCCGGTGGCGACACCGGGGCTTTTTTCATGGCGGGGCCCATCCCGGGCCGCACGCCTTTGGGTCAGAAGATGAGCGGCTCGGGCACCGCCGGCCCGAAGCCGGGCTCCAGGAAATCGAAGTCGCAGCCCTGGTCGGCCTGCGTCACGTGCTGGCGGAACATCCAGCCGTAGCCGCGCTCCCAGATCGGTGGCGGCGGAGTCCAGGCCTGGCGACGCCGGTCGAGTTCGGCTTCGTCCACCGCCAGGTGGATGCGGCGCGCCGGCACATCGACCTCGATGTGGTCGCCGGTGCGCAGCAGGGCCAGTGGCCCGCCCAGCGCGGCCTCGGGCGCGCAGTGCAGCATGCAGCCCCCATAGCTGGTGCCGCTCATGCGGGCATCCGACAGGCGCAGCATGTCGCGCACCCCGGCCTTGAGCAGTTTCACCGGGATCGGCAGCATGCCCCATTCGGGCATGCCCGCGGCCACCGGCCCGGCGTAGCGCAGCACCAGGATGTCGTCGGCCGATACCTCGAGGTCGGGATCGTCGCAGGCCTTCTTGAGGCTGGGGTAGTCGTCGAACACCAGGGCCCTGCCGCTGTGGCGCAGCAGGTGCGGTGCGCAGGCACTGGGCTTGATCACCAGGCCGTCGGGGGCCAGGTTGCCGCGCAGCACCGCCAGCGCGCCCTCGGCGTAGACGGGGCGCTCCAGGGGGCGGATCACATCGTCGTGGTGGACCGGCGCCCCCTGGATGTTGTCGCCCAGGGTGCGCCCGTTGACGGTCAGCGCCTCGGTGTGCAGGTGCGGGCGCAACCGCTCCAGCAGCGCCGGCAGGCCTCCGGCGTAGTAGAAGTCTTCCATGAGGTAGCGCTCGCCGCTGGGCCGGATGTTGGCGATGACCGGTATGCGCCGGCTGGCGGCGTCGAAGTCCTGCAGCGACAAGGCGTGGCCGGCGCGCCGTGACATGGCGATCAGGTGGATGATGGCGTTGGTGCTGCAGCCCATGGCCATGGCGCAGGCCACCCCGTTTTCGAAGCTGGCGCGGCTCAGCAGCCGGGCCGGCACCAGGTCTTCCCACACCATCTCGACGATGCGCCGGCCCGCGGCCGCGCTCATGCGCACATGCCCGCTGTCAGGCGCCGGGATGCTGGATGCGCCGGGCAGGGTCAGGCCCAGGGCCTCGGCGATGCCCATCATGGTGGCCGCCGTGCCCATGGTCATGCAGGTGCCGTGGCTGCGCGCGATGCCGCCCTCGATGTCCTGCCAGTCCCGGATGGACAGCCGCCCGGCGCGGCGCTCGTCCCAGTACTTCCAGCTGTCCGAGCCCGACCCCAGCACCTCGCCGTGCCAGTTGCCCCGCAGCATGGGCCCGGCCGGCAGAAAGATGAACGGCAGGCCGGCGCTGAGGGCGCCCATGGTCAGGCCGGGGGTGGTCTTGTCGCAGCCGCCCATCAGCACCGCGCCGTCCACCGGGTGGCTGCGCAGCAGCTCCTCGGTCTCCAGGGCTAGCAGGTTGCGGTACATCATGGTGGTCGGCTTGACCAGGGATTCCGACAGGCTGATCGCCGGCAGCTCCATGGGGAATCCCCCCGCCTGCAGGATGCCGCGCCGCACATCGTCCGCGCGCTGGCGCAAGTGGGTGTGGCACGGGTTGGCGTCGCTCCACGTGTTGACGATGGCGATCACCGGCCTGTCGGCCCAGTCTTCCGGGCCGTAGCCGATCTGCCGCAGCCGCGAGCGGTGGCCGAAGGACCGCAGGTCGTCGGGCGCGAACCAGCGGGCGCTGCGCAGCTGCGCCGGGGTCTTGCGGGGCGGGCTGCTCATTCGGGCTTGATGCCGGCGGTGCGGATCACCCGCGTCCAGGTTTCGAGTTCCGTCTTGATGAACGCCGTATAGGGCTTGCTGCCAGCCGGCGGCACCACGAAACCCACCGAGGTCAGGCGCTGGCGCAGCGCGTCCGATTGCAGCGCCTGGGTCAGGGCCCCTTCGAGGCGGTCGACCGCCGCCTGCGGTGTGCCCCGCGCCACCGAGATGCCCGACCACGACAGGGCCTCGAAACCCTTGAAGCCGGATTCGGCGATGGTCGGCACCTCCGGGTACAGGGGGTTGCGCTGGGCGCTGCTCACGGCCAGGGCGCGCAGCTTGCCGGCCCGCACATGGGGCAGCGCCACGTCCTGGTTGATGAACATCATGGGGATGGTGCCGGCCAGCAGGTCGTTGAGCATGGGGCCGCCGCCGCGGTAGGGGATGCCGGTCATGAAGATGCGCGCGGTCTGCTTGAACAGTTCCATCGCCATGTGGCCCGAGGCGGCGTGGGTGAACCCGTAGTCCAGCTTGCCCGGGTTGGCCCGGGCGAAGGCCACCACATCGGCCACGCTGCGGAACGGTCGCGAGGGATGCACCACCAGCACATTGGGCCCGGAGTGGACCTGGCCGAGGTGGATGAAATCCGTCAGGGAGTTGTACTTCAGGTTCGGGTCCAGCCCGTGCGCCACCGCGTTCTGGCCGACGCCGGTCTGGATCAGGGTGTAGCCATCGGCCGGCAGCTTGAGCGCCCGCTCGGTGCCCACGGTGCCGCCGGCGCCGCCGATGTTCTCCACCACCACCGGCTGGCGCAGCAGGCGCGTGAGCTCCTCGGCCATGAGCCGGCCCATCACATCGCTGGTGCCGCCGGGCGGGAAGGGCACCACCAGCTTGATGGGCTTGCTCGGGTAGTCGGCCTGGGCCCAGGCTGTGGGCCACGCGGCCAGCGCAGCGCCCAGGGCGCTGCCATATTGGAGGATGTGGCGTCGGTTGCGCATGGTCATGGTGTCTCCTGAGGGTGCCGCACAGCTTAACGCAGAGCCCCCGGATGCGGCGCGGTGCGCACCTCGGTGTTATCCCTCGGTGGCATCCGCCGCTGTCCAGCACCGCTGTCGACCATCGAAGTGGCCCCTGTGGTCAGCCCCTGGCCTGCACCAGCTCCCGGGCCAGGCGGTTGTGCCGCTCCAGCAGCGGGCCAAGGTCCACCGTGGTGAGGCGGCCCTCGCGCACGACGACGCGGCCGTGGACCACCGTCCAGGCGGCGGCCACGCTGGCGCACAGCAGCAGTGCCCCGACCGGGTCGTGCACGGCGGCCCCGGCCAGCTGCGGTGCGGACAGATCGAACAGCGCCAGGTCGGCGCACTGGCCGGGAGCGATGTGGCCGATGTCGGGCCGGCCCAGCACCCGTGCGCCGCCGGTGGTGGCCAGGTCCAGCGCATCGCGCGCGCTCATCTGCGCCGGCCCGAGTTCGCAGCCGGGCACGGAGCGCGGTCGTCCCTGGGCGTCGTACCCCGCCTCGGCCGGCTCCATGGCACGACCAACCCGCGCCAGCAGCAGGGCCTGGCGGGCTTCGGCCAGCAGGTTCGCGCCGTCGTTGCTGGCGCTGCCGTCCACCCCGAGGCCCACTGGCGCGCCGGCGTCCAGCAGGCGCCGCACCGGCGCGATGCCCGAGGCCAGCCGCATGTTGCTGCAGGGGCAATGGGCCACGCCCGTGCCGGTGGCGGCAAAACGCGCGATGCCGGCGGCATCCAGCCGCACGCAGTGGGCATGCCAGACATCCGGCCCCAGCCAGCCCAGGTCCTGCGCGTACTCGGCGGGGGTGCGCCCGAACTTCTCGCGGGAGTAGGCCAGGTCGTGGTCGTTTTCCGCCAGGTGGGTGTGCAGCCGCACGCCCAGGCTGCGCGCCAGGCTGGCCGACTCCCGCATCAGGTCCGGGCTGACGCTGAATGGCGAGCAGGGCGCGACGGCCACATTGACCATGGCGCCGGGGTGCGGATCGTGCCAGCGTTCGATCAGCCGCTGCGTGTCACGCAGGATGACGGCCTCGTCCTCCACCAGGTGGTCGGGCGGCAGACCGCCCTGCGACTGTCCCACGCTCATGCTGCCGCGCGTGGCCACGAACCGCATGCCGATCTGCTGCGCTGCCTCGATGCTGTCGTCCAGCCGCACCCCGTTCGGGTACAGGTACAGGTGGTCGCTGCTGGTGGTGCAGCCGCTCAGCAGCAGTTCGGCCATGGCCACCTGCGTGCTGACCCGCACCATCTCCGGTGTCAGATCGCCCCAGATCGGGTACAGGCCGCGCAGCCAGCCGAACAGTTCGGCGTTCTGCACGCCGGGCACCGCCCGCGTCAGGCTCTGGTACATGTGGTGGTGGGTGTTGATCAGGCCCGGCACCACCAGGTGCCCTCGGGCATCGATCACCGTGTCCGCCCGGGTGGGCAGGGTGTCGGCCGGGCCCAGAGCGGCGATGCGGTGTCCGCGCACCAGCACCGAGGCGTTTCGCAGCTCGCGCAAGGCGGGGGGCATGGCCGGATCCTGGGTGACCAGGCAGTCGGCGTTTCGGATCAGCAGGGTGGTGTCCGGCGACGGGTTCATGGTGTGGGTTCGGGTTGCTTTGATATCCATCAAGGCCGCAGGCCGGCGACGGGTGCACAGTGTCGGGCATGGACGACTTACCACCCCACTCGGCGCTGGCGCAGGGCCAGCGGTTGGCACGCGGTGCCGTGCTCTTCCGCCGTGCCCAGCCGGCCGACAGTGTCGCCTACCTGGAGTCGGGCCGGGTGGCGCTGGGCCTGATGGACGGGCAGGGCATGGAGCACCAGCTCGGCGTGCTCCAGGGGCCCTGCTGGCTGGATGCGTCTTCGGCTGTGCTGGGTCTGCCACCGGCCGTGGACGCCGTGGCCGAGTCCGAGGTGCAGCTCAACCACGTGCCGCTGGCCGATTTTCGCAAGGCTCTGGCGGCGCTGCCCCCGCCGGCCGGCGCGGTGCTGCAGGATGTGGCGCGGGCCCACCGGCAGCAGACCGAGCTGGCGGTGAGCCGCCTGGCCAAGGACGCCGAGGCGCGCTGTGCCGAGTGGTTGCTGCAGCATGCCCAGGCGGGCGAGCGCGGGCAGATGTCGGTGCAATGGCAGCAACGCAAGCGGGCCGTGGCCGCCCAGCTGGGCATCGCGCCTGAAACCCTGTCTCGGGTGCTGCGGCATCTGCGCGAACGCAGCCTGATCAGCGGTTCGGGCCGCACCCTGAGCCTGATCGATCCCGGCCGGTTGCGCTCACTGGCTGGCATCTGATCCGGCTGCGGGTCCGTCGGCCCGCAGCGCCGTCAGCACGGCCTCCGCGGTGGCCGGCGCGTCCAGGTGCACCGGCAGGCCGTCTCCCCGGGCTTGCGCCACTGCGTCGCGCAGCGCCTCGAACACGCTGATGGCCAGCATGAAGGGCGGCTCTCCCACTGCCTTGCTGCCATGCACGTTGTCCTCGCGGTTGGGCTCGGGCCACAGATCGACCCTGAAATGTGCCGGGATGTCGCCGGTGGCCGGGATCTTGTAGGTGCTGGGCGCGTGGGTGGCCAGCCGGCCTTGCGCGTCCCACACCAGTTGCTCGGTGGTGAGCCAGCCCATGCCCTGCACGAAGCCGCCCTCGAT
>VERU01000613.1 GCA_018882485.1 Rhodoferax sp.
GGCCAGAGCGGTCATGCCCCGGTGTATGCGGGCATGCGCCGGGTCCCCCAGCAACAGCGGGCCTGACCGGTGCGTTGCAGCGTAGGGAGCGGCGGGGGTCATGCGGATCGGCATCGGCTGGGTGGGACAGGGTCCGCACTCTAGCCAGACCCGCAGTGGGTGGTTTGCGCCGTCGCAAGCGCGGGCCCTGGGTGGGCTGGCTTGCGCCATCGCAAGCGCCCTGCAGCCAGCACCACTACGCTCCGTTCGGGGATGGGGTTGGCGGGAGGAATCGCTGCCGCCCGGGTGGGCGTGGCGATGCCAGCCCCGTCCCTTTGTCTTCAACCCAAACCAGCAAGGAAATTTCATGAGCAATCTACGACTGTTTGAACCGCGGCTGTTCGAGCCTGCATTGAGCGATTCCTTTGAATCGCTGTTCCGGCGCTTCATGGCCCCCATGCAGATCGGCCTGGAAAACGGATCCCTGGACATGCGGCTGGATGTCGCCGAGGTGGACGGCATGTACAAGGTGGTGGCCGATCTGCCTGGGGTGCGCAAGGACGACATCAGTGTGCGCATCGCCGGCAACCAGGTGCAGATCGAAGCCCAGGCCCGCAAGCACCATGAGACCCAGGAAGCCGGCGGGCGCATGCTGCGCAGCGAGCGCTGGCAGGGCGCGGTGGCGCGCAGCTTCACGCTGTCTGACGAGGTGGACGATACCAAGGCCTCCGCGCGTTACGAAGACGGCGTGCTCACCCTGGAGCTGCCCAAGCGGGCCACCTCGGCCACCCGGCGCCTGGCCGTCCAGTGACGTTGATGGCCGCCGCCCCGGCTGCCGGCCCTGCGCCCGATCCGACCCGGCCCTCGGCGCCGAGCCTGCTGCACCGGCCGGACCGTTTCGAGGATCGCCAGGACGCCGCCCGGCAGCTGGTTCGGTGCTTGCAGGCCTATGCCGGTCAGCGGCCGGTGGTGTTGGCGATACCGCGCGGGGCCGTCGCCATGGCCGCCAGCATGGCTACGGCGCTGGGGGGCGAGTTCGACGTGGTTCTGGTGCGCAAGCTGCGCGCCCCCTGGCAGCCCGAACTGGCGGTCGGTGCCGTGGATGAAACGGGCTGGGTCTACCTGCCCGACGATGGGCACCGGCACGGACTCACGGACGAGGACCTGGCGAGCTAGCGGCGGGCGCAGCTGGCCGTCCTGCGTGAGCGCCGCCGGCGCTACGGTCCGCTGCGTTCGGGCCTGCAGCTGGCCGATCGGTTGGTGATTGTGGTGGACGACGGCATGGCCACCGGCGCCACCATGATGGCGGCTTTGCATGCGGTGCGCCAGGCCGGCCCGTCGCGGCTGGTTTGCGCGGTGCCGGTGGCCTCGCCCGAGGCGGTGCGACGGGTTGCCGCATGTGCCGACGAGGTGGTCTGCCTGCGCCAGCCGGCGGGCTTCGAGGCGGTGGGCCACCACTATCGCGATTTTTCGCAGGTCACGGACGACGAGGTGATGCGCCTGCTCGGTCGTCGCCAGCCCGGCATCGGCTCGGCACCGGCTTTCGTCAGCCCATGAGTATCGCCAGGCTCCGACCCGAACCGGCTCCGCGGATCCAGATCAGCGTGCCGGGCCCGGTGCAGGCCCAGGG
>VERU01000140.1 GCA_018882485.1 Rhodoferax sp.
TGTCCAGGGTGTATTCCGCCTTGTCGGCGTTTGCCGCCCTGCGGGTGGATGGCTCGGTGGTGACCTGGGGCTCTGCGTCGGGTGGCGGAGACAGTCAGGTCGTCGCGACGGATCTGGCCGGAGGGATGGCGGTTTCGTCGTTGGCGGCGACCAATTCGGCGTTTGCCGCCCTGCGGACGAACGGTTCGGTGGTGACCTGGGGCGATGTGGCGCAGGGCGGGGACAGTTCGTCGGTCGCAGCGGCGCTGGACGGCGCCGTGGACGTGCTGGCCATCACGTCCAGCAGCGGAGCGTTTGCAGCCCTGATGGCCGATGGGTCGGTGGTGACCTGGGGCAGTGCCTTGCTGGGTGGCGATGCGTCCAAGGTGGCTGGCGGCCTGAATGGTTCGGTGGATGTGACGCAGGTGGTGGGCAACAAGGGGGCGTTTGCGGCGATCCGTATCGATGGTTCGGTGATCACCTGGGGCGATTCGAGCCATGGAGGCGACAGCAGTGCCGTGTCCGACCTGATCGGCGGTGCGGTGCGGTGCGTGCAGGTGTACGCCACGGATCGGGCATTCGCAGTGCTGCGGGCCGATGGCTCGGTGGTGACCTGGGGCGATCCGTTCTGTGGAGGCGACGTCGGCAATGCGGCGTCGCTGCTGGATGGCACGGTGGATGTGGTCCGCATCCTGTCGGCGGCGTATGCCTTTGTCGCCTTGCGCGCAGACGGCTCGGCCGTGAGTTGGGGCGATGCGGCGCAGGGTGGAGACAGCAGTGCCAGGGCGGCAGCGCTGGTGGGTGTTTCGGCGGGTGCCAATGTGGCCGGGAGCGGGATTCCGCTGATTGTGGGTACCGCCTCGGCCGATGCGCTGACGGGTACGGGCGGTGCCGATGTACTGCAGGGTCTGGGCGGCCAGGATGTGCTGAGTGCCGCTGGCGGTGATGACCGTCTGGAGGGTGGTGCCGGCAATGACAGCCTGGATGGCGGAGCCGGTCGCGACACGGCGGTGTATGCCGGGGCTCGTGCGGGCTATGTGCTGTCGGGCTCGGGCGGCGGGCGGACGCTGGCCCACACGGCTGGGGCCGATGGCACCGACACGCTGGCAGGCATCGAGCGGCTGGAGTTCAGCGATGCCAAGGTGGCGCTGGATTTGGGCGTGACGGAGTCGGCAGGTGGGGCGGCCCTGCTGTTGGGTGCCGTGCTGGGACGCGACCTGATGCTGGAGAAGAAGGGGGTGCTGGGTTCGGTGATCGGGCTGTTCGATCAGGGGTACAGCCTGCAGGTTCTGGCCGGTGCGCTGATGCGGCTGGACATCTGGGGCAGTCTGGCCAACGGGGGCCAGCCCGGAGCGAGTTCTGCCCAGATTGCCGACTACCTGTTGACGCGGGTTCATGGTGTGGCGCCGGACGCAGCCGCACTGGCTTCTGCGGTGACGACGCTGAATACGGCGCCGCAGGGTGAGTTTTTATACAACCTGGCGGTTTCGTCGGCCAATCAGCTACAGGTCGGCCTGGTGGGGTTGGCTACTTCGGGCCTGGATTTCGTGTGACGGGGCGTGTGGGTTGAAAAATTCATATAGGACCGGCTATACTGCCTTCCTATATGAATTCTGTGGTGCGCATTCCCCTGACGACCAACCCCGAGCAGGCGGCCCAGCTGGTGGCCTTGCAGACGGCGTTTGCGCAGGTGTGCAACGCCCTGGCTCCCCTGGTGCAGAAGACGCGTTGCTGGAACCGGGTGGCCTTGCACCACATGGCGTATCGCTCCTTGCGCGAACAGTTCCCCGGTATGGGCTCGCAGATGGTGTGCAACGCGATCTACTCGGTGTCGCGGGCCAGCCGGCTGGTGTTTCAGCATCCAGCCAGCCCGTTTCACTTGTCCAGACTGGGCGATCGGGCCTTGCCGCTGTTGCAGTTTGCGCCGAGTTGCCCGGTTTATTTCGATCGCCACACCCTGAGTGTGAAGGGCGGGCGTCTGTCGATGTACACCCTGGATGGGCGTTTGCGCTTCGACTTGGCGCTGGGCGCGGTGGATGAAGCCGGTTTCCGGGATCGCAAGCTGCGCGAGATCGTGCTGGCGCGTCGTGCGGATCAGGTGTTCGAGCTGTCGTTCACCTTTGCGGACCCCGCCGAGGACGATACCGAGTTGTCGGGCGCGACCGCCGAAACGGCGGGGGAAATTCCTGAATACGTGATGGTCGAGGAAGTGACATGAGTGTGGGCAAACCGGTGTCCGAACTGGGGCGTGTGGTGTCGGAGTTCAGGCCGGTCTTTGTGCGTTCGGCCGTCTTCACGGCCGTGGCCAGCCTGTTGGTGCTGATGCCTTCCTGGTACATGCTGGAGGTGTACGACCGGGTGGTCAACAGCCGCAGCCATCTGACGCTGGCGATGCTGACCCTGCTGGTGCTGATGAGTTACGTGGTGATGGAGGTGCTGGAGTGGGCGCGCAGCGAGATGCTGTTCGACGCGTCGACGGGTTTCGAGTCGCGCCTGGCGCAGCGGGTTTTCCGCTTGATGTTTCAGGCCAACCTGAGGCGCATGCCGGGGGGCAATCTGCAGCCCATGACCGATTTGCGAACGATCCGGGATTTCATGCATTCGCCGGCGGTCGTTGCGGTCATGGAGGCCCCGGTTTCGCTGGTGTTTCTGGCGCTGATTTTTGCGATCCATCCCTTGTTGGGTTGGGTCGCCACCGGAGCGGCCGTGCTGCAGGTGCTGGTGGGTTGGCTCAACGAGCGGGGGACCCAGCCCCCCCTGCTGCAGGCCAACCGGATGGCGATGGCGGCCCAGCAGATGGCGGACGGGGCGCTGCGCAATGCGCAGGTGATCGAGGCCATGGGGATGCTGCAGAACGTGCGCCGAGGCTGGCTTCAGCGGCAGAGGGAGTTTCTCGGGCTGCAGGCGGTGGCGTCGGATCGGGCGGGTGGGTTTCAGGCGGTGTCCAAGTTTCTGCAGAACACGGTGGGTTCGGCGCTGCTGGGTCTGAGTTGCTGGTTGCTGCTGCACAACCAGTTGCACGGCGGTGCGGCGATGCTGATCGTCTCGGGCATATTGGGTGGACGGGTGCTGGCGCCTCTCGTTCAGGTGGTGACACAGTGGCGCAGTGTGGTGAACGCCCGGGATGCGTGGATGCGCCTGGGGTCCCTGTTGTCACAGGTGCCGGAGGGCGTGTCGACCATGGCCTTGCCCCCGCCTGCAGGGCATCTGATGGTCGAAGCGCTGGTGGCCGGGGCGCCCGGACAGCCACAAGCCATATTGAAAGGTGTGAGCTTCGGGCTGGCAGCCGGCGAGGCGCTGGCGGTGGTGGGCCCGTCCGCTGCGGGCAAGACGACGCTGGCGCGGATGCTGGTGGGCTTGTGGCCAGCGATCAGCGGCAAGGTTCGCCTGGATGGCGCGGATGTGTTTGGCTGGAACAAGGAGGAGCTGGGTCCTCGGGTGGGCTACCTGCCTCAGGGGGTGGATCTGTTCGAGGGGACCGTGGCTGAAAACATCGCCCGCTTTGGCGACGTGGACCGGGACAGGGTGCAGGCGGCCGCGCAGATGGTGGGTTTGCACGATCTGATCGAGGCCTTGCCCCAGGGGTACGAGACCCAGATCGGACCCGACGGCGCGGTGCTTTCGGGCGGCCAGCGGCAGCGGGTGGCGCTGGCTCGGGCCTTGTACGGGGATCCGGTGCTGGTGGTGCTGGATGAGCCGAATTCGAGTCTGGATGAGGCGGGTGATGCGGCACTGTCCCGGGCCTTGCAGCAACTGAAGGCGCGTGGCGCCACGCTGGTCGTGATGACGCACCGCATGAGTGTGCTGGCTGCGGTGGACAAGATGTTGTTGCTGCGCGATGGACAGGCCCAGGCTTTTGGTCCGCGCGACGAGGTGCTGGCTGCGATCAGCAAGGCCAATCAGTCGGCCCAGGCCAGGCCGCAGGGAGCAGCAGCATGACGGCAGAGCGAGCAATGAGCGGGCCTCGGTCCGGGGAGCGCGACGAGGTGCTGCGGGTGCTGGGTTCGTTCCGGCGGGAGTTGCTGATTGTGGGTATTTTCAGCATGGTGGCCAACTTGCTGATGCTGGCCCCGACGCTGTACATGCTGCAGGTTTATGACCGTGTGCTGGCGAGCCAGAGTGAGTTGACGCTGCTGGCGCTGTCGCTGATCACGCTGTTTCTGTTTGCGGTGATGGCTTTTGCCGAGTGGATGCGCTCGCGCGTTCTGGTGGCAGCCGGTGTGCGCCTGGATGAGCAGTTGAGCACGCGGGTGTTCAACGCGAGTTTCGAGGTGCAGTTGGCGCAGTCCGGACGGGCGCAGTCGCGGGCTTTCAACGACCTGATTCAACTGCGCCAGTTTCTGACTGGCAACGGCATCTTTGCGTTTTTTGACACGCCCTGGGTGCCGGTCTATGTGGCGGTGCTGTTCATTCTGCACCCATGGCTGGGGTGGATGGCCGTGGTGTTTGCCCTGGTGCAGGGCGCGCTGACGGCATGGGGTCATTGGTACGGCGGGGGGCTGGCCGAATCGGCCCAGCGGTCTGCGGGTGAAGCGAATGCCTTTTTGCAGAACAAGTTGCGCAACTCGGAAGTGATCGAGGCCATGGGCATGATGGGCCACCTGCAACGCCGCTGGCAGCAGCGAGCGTCGGTGGCGGTGGATCTGGCCGGGCAGGCGCAGACCCGCACGCACCGGGTGACGGCAGTGAGCAAGTTTGTGCGCTACAGCCAGCAGTCGCTCGCCCTGGGATTGGGTGCTTTGCTGGTGATCGATGGGCAGTTGTCACCCGGGGCGATGATTGCCGCCAATGTGCTGACAACCCGTGCGCTGGCGCCGCTGGACATGCTGGTTGGCGTTTGGCGGGGTTTCGTGATCGCTCGCGATGCGCTGGCGCGCCTGCGCGGCTTGCTGGGCCAGTTTCCACCGCGGGTTGCGCCCGAGGCACCTGCAAGGTTCACGGGTGCTGTGGAGACGCGGAATCTGTCTGCAACGGCCATGGGCCGTGCCAAGCCCATCCTTGAGGGAGTGAGTCTGGCGCTCAGGCCCGGCACCGTGACGGTGGTGCTGGGACCGTCCGGCTCCGGCAAATCGACGCTGGCGCGGGCGATGCTGGGTATCTGGCCCAAGGTGTCCGGCGAGGTGTTGCTGGACGGTGTGCCTGTGGCCGATTGGCCGCGCGGGCAGCTGGGACCGCAGCTGGGCTATCTCCCGCAGGATGTCGAGTTGTTCGAGGGATCGATCGCAGAGAACATTGCGCGCTTTGCAGAGCTGGATGCGGTTGCGGTCGTGAAGGCCGCCAGAACGACCGGGCTGCACGAGACGATCCTGCGTTTTCCCAAAGGCTACGACACGCCGATCGGCGAGGCCGGGGGCATGCTCTCGGGTGGGCAGCGACAGCGACTGGGGCTGGCTCGCGCGGTGTACGGTGAACCCGCCTTGGTGGTGCTGGACGAACCGAATGCCAACCTGGACGATGTGGGAGAGGCGGCCTTGGCCAGGACGGTGGGTGAACTCAGGGACTTGGGCAAGTCCGTGTTGCTGATCACCCATCGGCCGGGCATCGTGATGGCGGCGGATCAGCTGGTGGTGCTGCAGGACGGGCGGGTGGCGCTTGCCGGGCCGCGCGATGAGGTACTGGCCCGCCTGCGGGCGCCGCAGACTGAACCGGTTCGCATACCGGCCCCTGCGGCCTGATTCTTTCGTTACAGGAACTTGCAGAGATGATGAATTCCGATTCCAGGCAGGTTTCCCCTGCGACCGTTGCCCGGGATGACACTGCGCCCGGATCCGTGGCGGCGCCCGGCCCGGTGGGTCGGGGGCGGCGGGCCGGCTGGTGGGGCCTGGCCGTTCTGGTGGTGGGCTTTGGCGGCTTTCTGGTCTGGGCAGGAATGGCGCCGTTGGATGAAGGGGTTCCCAGCCCGGGCCTGGTGACCATCGATACCAAGCGCAAGCCGGTTCAGCATCTTTCGGGTGGCATAGCCCGGGAGATTCTGGTCCGCGAGGGTGATTCCGTGCGCGAGGGTCAGGTGTTGATGCGGCTGGACGATGTGATGTCGCGTGCCAATTACGAGTCTGTGCGCCAACGGTACCTGGGGTTGCGGGCCATGCAGGGCCGGCTGGAGGCCGAGCGCGATGGGCGCGACCGGGTGGAGTTTCATCGTGATTTGGTGCTGGCCGGGGGCGATCCGCTCATCCGGCAGCAGATGCAGACCCAGACGCAGTTGTTCGAGTCGCGTCGCGCGGCCCTCCGAGCCGATCTGCAGGCCCTGACCGAGGCGATCCGAGGGCAGGAGGGGCTGCTCCGGTCTTACGACAACATGCAGGTGAGTCGTCAGCAGCAGTTGGCTCTGGTGGGCGAGGAGTTGACGCAGGCAAGTGGTCTGGTTCGCGAGGGTTACCTGCCGCGCAATCGTCAGCTGGAACTGGAACGGCAGGTGGCAGACCTGAATGCGGTGCTGGCCGAATTGGGCGGCAACGCGGCGCGCAGTCGGCACGCGATCGACGAGATGAAGTCGCGCATGACGCTGCGACAGAGCGAGTACCGCAAGGAGGTGGAGTCGCAGCTGGCCGACGTATCGCGAGAGGTATCGGGGGACGAAGCCAAGTTTCGCGCTGTCAACGACGACCTGGGTAGGACCGAAATTCGCGCTCCGGTTGATGGCCAGGTGCTGGGCCTGGCGATTCAGACGCCCGGAGGGGTGGTACAACCCGGTCAGAAGTTGATGGATGTGGTACCCCTGAATGAGGAACTGACCCTCGAGGCACGGGTGATGCCCCATGTGATCGACAAGGTGCATCCCGGACTGGCGGTGGATGTCCCGGTCTCGGCCTTTTCGAATT
>VERU01000141.1 GCA_018882485.1 Rhodoferax sp.
GTGCTGAGCTTGCGTGGCTCGTACGCTCACGATACCAGTTTCGGGGTTCGTAACGACTGAAGCGGCCTCGCGCACGACGGTACGAGCAGTGGTACTCGCGGGACTTTGCTGAGCAGCCTGCGCGTTGGTGACGGCGGCGGTGGCGGCAGCCGTGGCGGCGGCAGCCGCCACGGCAACAGCCGCAGCCTGACCATCGGTGGCTGCCGATCTGGGCCCCGCTTTGCCGGTGGGAGCCTCTGTTCGAGCTGCGGTCGAGGGCGGAGCGGCTATCGGCTGTGGGCTCGGACCGGGTGACTTACCCTGTTCTTGAGATCCTTCCGAGACCACCTTGTCCGTCTCGCGGAGGAGATCGGTCAAATTGGATTTCAGAGTTTCCCAGAAGTTGTGGTTCGATGCATTTTCGATGCTGATGCTAGAGTCCTTTGCGACCGAGTCCCCACTGCTGGACCTACCCGACGAACTCCGCTTGATATTCGGGTAGTCGATGCGATAGTGCTTGAGGTAGGGGTGGTCGGGGAGTATGGAGAGATTTCGCCCGCTGACCTCGTACCGCATGTCCACCTGACGGGCCACACGGTCGAGGATTTCCGTCAAGGTCTGGTCCTTGACGTTCATCGTCACGGACCCCTGGATGCCGGGGTGGATGTCAACGTTCATGTTGGCATCGCGTGCCAGGGCGAACAGCAGATCCTGCGCGTTCACGCCATTCATCACCACGCTGTAGAGCTCTTGCCGGGGTACAGGCCGGGGCGGCTTGGGAAGCGGGGGAACCACTGCAAAGTCCGGTGCCTTGCCCGGTGCCAGCGGGGGTACAGCCAGGTGTTGGGATGATGTGGCTGGGGGGACGGGTGCTGCGCATCCCCCGAGCAGCAGGGCGAGTCCGATTCCTGCCGCCTGATGTGGGTAGCACAGGCGACGACTCTTGGAGAGCGCTTGAACTCCTGATGCGGCCTGATCCATCATTCGCTCCTGCGTTTCACAGCTTGCCAGGTAACCACCAGCGGTTGGTTGACGAGCACGGAAGTCGGTAACCGTTGCAAGGCCATTTGAGCCATCCCTGTTGTTTCGAAATCGCCTGCGTAGACAAAAACATAGGGCTTGCCTGAATAGGTCGCTGCTTGGGCGTAGATGCGGTTGGCATCAAATTGCCTGATCAGTTCCTGTCGCAAGGACAAGAATCCGCGCGACGGGTCCCTGGTTCCATCCAATGAAGCAATCTGAATAGTATAGCTTTGGCTACTGGTTTGACCGATCCATTCCACGGAGTGCCGGAGGGTCATGTCAAGATCTCTGGGCGGGGCGACCGGCGTGTTTCCACGCAGGGGGAGCTGAGGGTCGAAGCGCAGCGCCGGACGGAGGTCGGTGGCTCCTGTACCGGGCAACGAGGCCACCGGTGGCTTGCGGGAGCCCGATGCCGCCACGTCGGGCGCCTGCCCCTTCAGCCAGCCGTAAAGTGCCGCAGCCAGCACGATGACCGCGGACAGCCCAAGAATCACTCGGGTATGAGGGACACGCCATGAATCCCGCCTCAACCAGGGCCTGCGCGATGAAGGCAGTTGCGCACCTGGCAGGTCCTGCTCAGCGTGGCGCACATCGGGTGCTTCGATCCGTTGACGTCCCTGTGCATAGGCCGCCAGCAGCGCCTTGTCCGCAAGGAGGTTGATTCGGCGAGCCCGACCCCCCGAAATCCGGGCCAGTTGTGCGATCGCGTCGGCGGAAAACAGGCGACCGCCCGTCCAGCCTGCCGCGCGCAACCGGTGATCGACGTAGGAGCTGACTTCGTCCGGGTGCAGACTTTCCAGGTCGAAACGATGAACCACCCGGTCTTTCACCTGACGCAGACGGGTGTCATTCAGCAGTTGATCGAGTTCAGGCTGACCAAACAGCATGATGTTGATGAGTTTGTGCTGTCCTGTTTCGATGTTGGACAACAGGCGGACCTCCTCAAGGGACTCGGACGGCATGGTGTGCGCCTCATCGATCACCAACACGATCCTCTGGCCTGATGCGTGACGGCGCAACAGTTCCTGCTGTAGCACCGCGATCATGTTCTCCAATGTCGAGGCCTGTCCCTTCAAACCCAGATCGCGCGAGATGGCGGCGATGATCTCGTCCCGGCCAAAACAGGGGTTTGCCAGGTAGATGGTGCAGATGTCGGTGGGCAATTGCTCGATCATCAATCGCGCCAGCAGGGTTTTGCCGCTGCCTACCTCGGCGACCACGATCGCGATGCCTTCTTCCTCGCACGCCACGTGCACCAGCGCGGACAAGATATCGCCTCGACGCCCACCCGAAAAGAAGAAGCCGGGGTCCGGGGTGATCTGAAAAGGCGGTTTTTTCAGCCCGAAATGGTCCAGATACAGGGAAGACATCAGGTCAGTTTAGCGCCCGGAGGCGGCATTCGGGTCGGCGGTTACCCGGGCAATGGCATGAACCGTTGGTCGGATCATGGTTTCGACCGTTATACTTTTTGCAGGGGGGTGCGTGTGCACCGACAACCAATTCATCACCTGAATCTTTCTGATTCCCACCTGCCATGCTCAAGCGTATCAGCGTACGGCAGTTGACTGTCGGCATGCACCTGAAGGAATTCTGCGGATCCTGGATGGAGCATCCCTTCTGGCGGACGGGGTTTGTGATCAAGAATCCCAAGGATATCGAAGCTATACTGGCCAGCAGTATCCAGGAGGTCTGGATTGACACCGACAAGGGCCTGGATGTGGAAGCCAGCGTCAAGGCGGTACCCAAGGTGGAGGTCGAAGCAGAGGTCGACAAGACGCTGTCACAGGTCGGTCAATACCGTCCGGTTCCTCAACCGGTATCCCGCGAAGCCGAAATGGAGCGGGCGGCGCGCATCTGCCGCGAGGGCAAGCAGGCGGTGGTCAGCATGTTTGCCGAAGTCCGGCTGGGCAATGCGGTGGACTCGGCTGCGGCCAAGGAACTGGTCCAGGACATCTCCGATTCGGTGACCCGCAATCCGGGCGCCCTGATCAGCCTCGCCCGACTCAAAACGGCAGATGACTACACCTACATGCACTCGTTGGCCGTCTGTGCCATGATGGTTGCCCTGTCCAAGCAACTGGGCTTGGACGAAGCCCGAACACGCTCCGCAGGTCTGGCTGGTCTGCTGCATGACTTGGGCAAGGCCTTCGTTCCGATCAAAATTCTCAACAAGCCGGGTACGCTGACCCCTCAGGAGTTCGGCGTCATGAAGGGCCATCCCGTCGAGGGTCACCGGGCGCTGCAGCGCAGCGGTAACGTGGATCCAGTCGCCCTGGACGTCTGTCTGCACCATCACGAAAAGGTGGATGGGTCGGGCTATCCCAAGGGTTTGAAAGGCGATGACATCAGCTTGTTTGCCAAGATGGGGGCGGTTTGCGACGTCTACGACGCCATCACCTCCAACCGACCCTACAAGACGGGCTGGGATCCCGCAGAATCCCTGCGAAAGATGGCCGAATGGTCCAAGGGCCATTTCGACCCGGCCGTATTTCAGGCTTTTGTCAAGAGCATGGGGATTTATCCCGTGGGCTCTCTGGTGATGATGGCTTCCGGGCGCATCGGCGTGGTCACCGAGCAAGGCACCAAGTCGCTGACCACGCCCAAGGTCAAACTCTTTTTTTCCACCAAGTCCAACTTGCGCATTCCCCCGGTGGTGATCGATCTGTCTCGTCCTGACGTATCAGATCGCATCGCCAGCCGGGAAGATCCTGCCAAATGGCGCTTCCCGGATATCAACGCCCTGTGGTCCGGTATCGACGACATCCGGGACCATCACTGAGCACGACCGGAAGAAGCGTCTGTCAGCAGCCCCGCGTGATGGGCACTTCCACCGGCGTCGGACGATCCGCATATTTACCCAGTTCCATCTTGGCGATGGCATTGCGGTGCACCTCATCGGGTCCATCGGCAAAGCGCAGGGTCCGGGCGCTGGCGTAACCATAAGCCAGCGGAAAATCGTCGCACATCCCGCCTCCGCCGTGCAACTGCATGGCCCAGTCGATCACCTCACAGGCCATGCCTGGGGCAACCACCTTGATCATGGCAATTTCGTTGCGGGCGAATTTGTTGCCACCGGTGTCCATCATCCAGGCCGCCTTGAGGGTCAGCAACCGCGCCATGTCAATCTTGCAACGTGCCTCTGCGATGCGCTCCTGGGTCACCGTCTGGGTGGCCAGTGTCTTGCCGAAGGCGGTGCGCGTGGTCGCACGCCGACACATCAACTCCAGAGCCCGCTCGGCCAGGCCGATCAGCCGCATGCAGTGGTGTATCCGGCCGGGCCCTAGGCGGCCTTGCGCGATTTCAAAACCGCGGCCTTCTCCCAGCAACAAATGGCTCGCCGGCACCCGAACCTGATCGAACACGATTTCCATGTGGCCATGCGGCGCATCGTCGTATCCCATCACGTTCAGCGGTCGAAGCACGGTCAACCCCGGCGTGCCGGCGGGCACCAGGATCATGCTTTGCTGGCTGTGGCGGGGTGCCTCCGGATTGGTCTTGCCCATGGTGATGTAAACGGCGCACCGAGGGTCTCCAGCCCCCGAAATCCACCACTTGCGGCCGTTGATCACATAGTGATCCCCATCTTGTTCGATCCGTGTTGCGATGTTGGTGGCGTCGCTGGAAGCGACGTCGGGTTCCGTCATGGCGAATGCCGAGCGGATCCGACCCTCCAACAGGGGCTCCAGCCACCTGGATCTGTGTTCGGGCGATCCGTACCGGGCAATCGTCTCCATGTTGCCTGTGTCGGGCGCCGAGCAGTTGAAGACTTCGCTCGCCCACGGGACCCGCCCCATGATTTCAGCCAGTGGCGCGTACTCCTGGTTGGTCAGTCCGGCACCGGCATAGCCCGACACGGCGGCACTGTCGACCGGCAGGAACAGGTTCCAGAGGTCTTCCGATCGCGCTTTTTGTTTCAGGTCTTCGATCAGATTCAGAGGCGTCCATCGACGGCCAACCTGCGTGTTGGCCGTGATCTCGGCATGGTAGGCCGGCTCCGCAGGGTAAACATGCGCTTCCATGAAGGCCGTCAACCGGGCTTGAAGGTCCCGCGTCTTGGGCGAGTAGTCGAAGTCCATGCTTTTCTCCGCTGAAGTGATGGGGTGTGGGCAGTCAGTGACGTTGGGCGAAATGCCAGGCAAGTCGGGCCAGGGCATGGACGCCGCTGGCCGTGCGCTCAGCCTGGGCACTGGAGGCGATGCCGATCTGGGCCCGTTTGGCGACACCCTGGAGGATGGCGGCCAATCGGAACAGGTTGTAGGCCAGATAAAAATTCCATTCGGCCTGCAATTCCTGGGGTGTGGCAAGACCGGTTCGATCGCAATAGAGATGGATGTAGTCGTCTTCTGTCGGGATACCCAGTGACTTCAGGTCCAGCCCTGCCAGGCCCCGGAAGGCTCCCGGCTCGATGTGCCAGGACATGCAGTGGTAGCTGAAGTCCGCAAGTGGATGGCCCAGAGTGGACAATTCCCAGTCCAGAACCGCGATCACCTGCGGGGCATCGTGCGCGAACATGACGTTATCCAGTCGGTAGTCTCCGTGCACCACGCTGACCATGTCGGGATTGCGCGCCATAGGAGGTATGTGGGCCGGCAGCCATTCGATCAGCCGGTCCATCTCGGGGATCGGATGGATGGCCGATGCTGCGTACTGCTTGCTCCATCGGCCGATCTGCCGCTCGAAGTAGTTGCCTGGTTTGCCATATCCCGCCAGGCCGTGCAGTGCCGGATTCACCCGATGCAGAGCCGCGATCACCCCGTTCATCGCGTCATAGATCGCGGTTCGCGACGCGGGCGCCATGCCGGGCAAAGACTGGTCCCAAAGCACGCGCCCGTCCAGAAATTCCATCAGGTAGAACGCGCGTCCGATCACCGACTCGTCCTCGCACAGCACCAGCATGTTCGGGACAGGAATACCCGCTGCCTTCAGACTGCGCATGACCAGGAATTCCCGCTCGATGGCGTGGGCCGATGGCAGCAGCCGGGCCACAGGCCCGGGTTTGCTGCGCATCACGTAGTGCTGGGTGGGCGTGCTCAGCTTGTAGGTTGGATTGGACTGACCACCCTTGAAAAGTTCCAGGCTGATGGGGCCTCTGAATCCGGGAATTTGGGATTCCAGCCAGTCGCACAGCATGGAGGTGTCAACCTGATGGTGCGCCGGCACCTGGCGCGTGCCTGTGTTGTCGTCGGCCTCACTCATGGGCGGCTCGCGGGGTGGCGATCGGTGTCAATAGTCGGCCTCTGCGATGTGCATCAGTGCGTTGCGGTTGCGCACAACGAGTCCACCGGCTTCGATACGGATGGATTCTTCGCGCTCCATGGTCTTGAGCTCCTGGTTGACGCGCTGGCGTGATGCGCCCAGCAGGTGGGCGAGTTCTTCCTGCGCGAGTTGCAGGCCGATTCGGATCTCGTGGCCGTCGCTGAGCGATGGGATGCCATAGCTTCTGACCAGGTGCAACAATTGCTTGGCCAGCCGGGCTCTCAGGGGCAGGGTATTCAGATCTTCCACCAGACCATAGAGCTGCCGAATCCGCCGCGCCTGCAACCGGAGCAACGCATCGTACAGTTCCGCGTGCTGGGCCAGGATCTTGAACAAGTCTGCTTTGGCAACACACAGCAATGTGGTCTGCCCATGGGCATAGGCATCGTGGGTTCTCCGGTCGCCGTCGAAGATCGATACGTCGCCGAACCAGATGCCCGGCTCCACGTAGGTGAGGGTGATCTGCTTGCCGGAGATCGAGGTCGAACTGACCCGGACCGCGCCCTGAGCGCAGGCGAACCAGTCTTCGGGAGGGT
>VERU01000142.1 GCA_018882485.1 Rhodoferax sp.
GCCATGTTCGGCATGCTCAGTGGCTCCTCGGTGGCCAACGCGGTCACCGTGGGTTCGCTCACCATACCGGCCATGATCCGCGTGGGGTACCGGCGCGAGTTTGCCGGCGCGGTGGAGGCGGCGTCGTCGACCGGTGGTCAGATCACCCCGCCGGTGCTGGGCGCGGCAGCCTTCCTGATGATCGAGTTTCTGAACGTGCCCTACCAGACCATCATCGCCGCAGCGGTGGTGCCGGCCTTCATGCATTTCTTCGGCGTGTTCATGCAGGTGCATTTCGAGGCCAAGCGCTATGGCCTGCGCGGCCTGACCGATGACGAGATGCCCCGGCTGCGGGAGTCGCTGCGCCAGCGCTGGCCGACCCTGATCCCGCTGGCGCTGCTGATCGCCATCCTGGTGTCCGGGCGCACCCCTTATCTGGCCGCCTTTGTCGGCATCACCTCCTGCACCATCGTGGGCCTGACCACCCGTGTCAGCGGCAACCGGCCCGCCAACTGGCTCAGCCTGGGCGTGCTGCACGTCCTGCTGGTCGTGATCGCCTTTGCCGACCTCGGCGCCCAGGGCCAGGATCTGAAGGTCGGCCTGTGGCTGCTGGGTGCGGTGCTGACCTGGGCGGCCTGGCGTTTTGCCGGGGTCACGGGCCGCATCGGTGGGGGCGTGCTGCTGGAGGCCTTCGAGACCGGAGCCAAGTACGCGCTGGCGGTGGGCGCGGCCGCCGCCACCGTGGGCATCGTCATCGGGGTCGTCACGCTCACGGGGGTGGGCTTCAAGATCAGCTACATCATCACCAGCTGGGCCGCGGGCATGGCCGGCGCGTTGTCGGTGGTCGTTCCTCAGGCGCTGATCGGACAGCAGGGGCTGACGCTGCTGTGCGCGCTGGTGATGACGGGCGTCGTCTGTATCCTCATGGGCTGCGGCATTCCGACCACGGCCAACTACATCATCATGGTGACCGTGGCCGCGCCGACCCTGGTGCAGCTGGGGGTGGAGCCCTTGGTGGCCCATTTCTTCGTCTTCTACTATGGCGTGCTGGCCGACATCACCCCGCCGGTGGCGCTGGCGGCCTATGCGGCGGCGGGGATGGCCGGGGGGGATCCGTTCCGCACCGGCAATGCCGCCTTCCGGCTGGGGCTGGCCAAGGTGCTGGTGCCCTTCGTGTTCGTCTTCTCGCCGTCCTTGCTGCTGGTCGCCAAGGGCTTCACGGTCCCGGATTTCCTGATCACCTTCACCGGCTGCGTGATCGGCATCGTGGTGCTGGCCGCTGCCCTCAGCGGCTACCTGCTGACCGAGATGCGGCGCTGGGAGCGCTGGCTCTGCACGGCGGCGGCGCTGCTGATGATCGCGCCTGGCCTGTGGATCACGCTGGCCGGTGTGCTGGTGGTGCTGCCGGTGCTGTACCGACAATGGCAGGACCGGGACCGTCCGTCTACACAGCGCCGTTCGGTGACGCAGGGTGGCATCGGATAGCATTCGGGGTCTGGCGCGTGCCGATCCGCACGCCGTCGGCATAACGCAATCTTTTTTCTGGAGTCTCGCAATGACAAATCGTCGTGTATTCATGATGCAGGTTACTCTGGGTGGCACCGCGCTGCTGGCCGGCCAGGCCATGGCTGCCGGGCCCATGGTGGCCGAAAACGATGCCCAGGCCACTGCGCTGGGCTACAAGGCCGATGCGACCAAGGTGGACAAGGCCAAGTTCCCCAAGTACGCCGCCGGTCAGAACTGCAGCAACTGCGCGCTGTTCCAGGGCAAGGCAGCCGATGCGGCTGGCGGTTGCCCGCTGTTTGCCGGCAAGCAGGTGGCCGGCAAGGGCTGGTGCAGCGGCTACGCCAAGAAGGCCTGATCGATCCGCATGCGGGTCCTGTCCTGCCGTGGCGGCGGCCTGTCGGGCCACCTGCACGCCACGGCCAGGACCCCATCCGGGCCGCCTTGAGCGGCCCGTTTCGTTTGTGCAGCTGCAAGACATCCTGTTCGTCCAGGGTTTTGGTACCCGTCGGGTCTGCGCCGGCCTGGTGCAGCAGGGATGGGTCCGGGTTTATGAGTCAAATACGGCTGTAGCCCCCGTCCTGATTGACGATCCTGCTATCGAATTCGAAGCGCAGGGGCTGCGGCTGCAGGTTCGCGGGCTGGACTGGGAGTGCCACAGCCCGGCTTACCTCATGCTGCACAAGCCGGCGGGCACCGAGTGCTCGCACAAGCCTTCCGCCCATCCATCGGTCTATTCCCTGCTGCCAGCGCCCTTGCGCCAGCGGCCCGCCCGAGGGGCGGTGCAGGGTGTGCAGGCGGTGGGCCGGCTGGACCAGGACACCACCGGCTTGCTGCTGCTGACGGACGACGGCGC
Organism: Rhodoferax sp.; assembly: GCA_018882485.1. GTDB lineage: Bacteria > Pseudomonadota > Gammaproteobacteria > Burkholderiales > Burkholderiaceae_C > Rhodoferax. Next base: position 2,339 of record VERU01000142.1, read on the forward strand.
CTTCATCCACCGCATGAATTCGCCGCGACATGGGATGCCCAAGGTGTACGAGGTGCAGCTGCGGCATGAACTCGACGACCGGCAGCTTGACCGGTTGCGACAGGGCGTGGTGCTGGACGACGATCCCCGACCCGTGCGGGCCGCAGACGCGCAGGCGCTTGGCCCCCGGCAGTTGCAGCTGACCCTGACGGAGGGCAAGTACCACCAGGTCAAGCGCATGGTGGCGGCGGTGGGCAACCGCGTGGAGCAGCTGCACCGGTCGCGCATCGGCGGCCTCAGCCTGCCGGCCGATCTGGCGCCAGGCCAATGGCGATGGCTCACGCCCGACCAGCAGTCCGACCTGATGGCCTGAGCGCCGCTACACTTCCGGGTTTTCCCGGGGGCGCTGTGCCGGTCTATTCGATGGTTCGTTGGAGTCGTGGGCGCCGCTCGCTGAGCGGCTCGCTGTTGCTTTGGGGCTGGCTGGCGGGGGCGGGCTGCTTCGCACAATCGGCATCGCAGGGCTCGGTGTCGGCAGCTGCACCATCGGCGTCTACTTCGGCACCGGTCCCTGCCTCTGCATCGGCGACACCGGCCCCGATTTTTGTGATGAACTCGCTGTCGGCCAGCGTGAGCGTGATCGACCCCCAGACCTGGCGCGAGGTGCAGCGCATTCCTACCGGCAAGGAGCCCCATCACCTTTACCTCACGCCCGACGAGAAATCGCTGGTGGTGGCCAATGCCCTGGGCGATTCGCTGACCTTCGTGGATCCCCGCACGGCCCAGGTGCAGCGCACGGTGCGCGGGATACTGGACCCGTATCAGCTGCGCTTTTCACCGGACATGCGCTGGCTGGTGATCGCGGGCAACCGGCTCAACCACGTGGACATCTACCGCTGGGACGGCACCGAGCCGCGGCTGGTGCGGCGCCTGGCCAGTTCGCGCACGCCCAGCCACGTCTGGATCGACAGCCGCAGCAGCACGGTGTACGCGACCATGCAGGACAGCGACGAGCTGGTGGCCATCGACCTGCTGACCCAGACCGAGAAGTGGCGGGTTCCCACCGGCCCCATGCCGGCCGATGTGTACGGCACACCCGACGACCGCCTGCTGCTCATCGGCCTGACCGGCGGGGAGGGGGTCGAGGTGTTCGACGTGTCCACCGGTCAGGCCCGGCGCACCCGTCTGATCCCGACGGGGCAGGGCGCTCATGCGTTCCGCGGCGCAGGCGACCGGCGCCATGTCTACGTCAGCAACCGGGTGGCCAACAGCATCAGCAAGATCGACCTGCAGACGCTGGCGGTGGTCGACAACTACCCGGCGCCCAGTGGGCCCGATTGCATGGACGTGTCGCGCGACGGGCGTTACCTGTACGTGGCCTCCCGGTGGGCGGGCAAGCTCAGCGTGATCGATACCCAGACCCGCACCCTGGTGCGGCAGGTGCCGGTCGGACGGTCTCCCCATGGGGTCTGGACCCTGGACCATGCGCCGCGTCCCTGAGAGGCTCCGGCGTGGCTGGATTGCTATTCTCTGGATAGCAATGTTTCCAGCATTGGCAAGGGCTGAAGCCCCATTGACCTGCCAAAAACCCCTGTACCTGACCTTCGATACCGGCCACATGGCGGTGGCCCCCCTGATCGCCGACGTGTTGCGACGCCAGCAGGTGAGGGCAACTTTTTTTGCTGCCCAGGAGCGCACTCAGGAAGGCGACGGCAGCCTGGGCGAGCACTGGGCAGCCTGGTGGCGCGAGCGGGCCGCCGAAGGCCACGAGTTCGCATCCCACACCTGGGACCATGTGGTCTGGAAGGCCGACCTGCCGGGTGAACCCCAGCGTTTCCGGGTCGTGGCGTCGGGTGGGGGGCAGGCCGGGCGCCCCCAGGTCTGGACGGGCGAGCGGTATTGCGCCGACATCGGGCGTTCGGCCCAGCGGCTCAAGGACCTGATCGGGCGGACGCCGCTGCCGCTGTTCCGGGCCCCCGCCGGGCGCACGTCAGACCGCCTGCTGGACGCCGCCCGCCGGTGTGGTTACCGGCATGTCGGGTGGTCTGCGGCCGGCTTTCTGGGCGACGAACTGCCCAGCGAGCGCGCCAGCAACGCCCAACTGCTGGAGCAGGCGCTGCGCAACATCCGATCCGGCGACATCCTGATGGCCCATCTGGGCATCTGGTCGCGCCGCGATCCCTGGGCGCCCGCCGTGCTGGAGCCGCTGCTGGTGGGGCTGCGCCAGCGGGGTTTCTGTTTTGCGACCCTGCGCGAACACCCCGAATACCGGGAGTGGATACGGGCCCGATCGGGTTGATGCGACCATGCTGGACGGGATCGTGGGCGTTTTCGCGGACCTGCAGGCCGGGCTGTTCGAGGGTCTGGTGCAGCCGGTTCTGTTCGTGCTGGGCCTGGGGCATCGCCTGCCCGAGGGCTTTGCAGCCACCGGGTGGCTGCTGGTGGGCGTGGTGCAATTGCTGGTGCTGCTGGCGGTGATCGGCCCCCTGCAGCGCTGGCGACCGGTCGAGCCGGTGACCGACCGGCAGACGGTACGCGTCGATATCCTCTACACCGTGATCCAGCGCCTGGGGCTGATACGGCTGCTGGTGTTTTTTACGCTGGAGCCGCTGCTGGACCGGGCGTTTGGCGGCCTGCGGCTGCTCGGGTGGGGCGCCTGGCAGCTCGACGATCTGTGGCCGGGTGTGACCGATCGGGCCTGGGTGAGCCTGCTGCTCTACCTGGTGGTGCTGGACTTTCTGGGGTACTGGGTGCACCGGGGCCAGCATGGCCTGAACGCCTGGTGGCAGTTGCACGCGCTGCACCATGCACAGCGGCAGATGACCATGTGGAGCGACAGCCGCAACCACCTGCTCGACGATCTGGTGCGCGACGTCCTGTTCGCGCTGGCCGCGCAGTGCATCGGCGTCGCCCCGGGGCAGTTTGTGGCCCTCATCGCGCTCACCCAGCTCAGCGAAAGCCTGCAGCACGCCAACCTGCGGCTGTCCTTCGGGCGCTGGGGCGAGCGCCTCTGGGTCAGCCCCCGATTTCACCGGCAGCACCATGCCATCGACCGGGGTGAATTGCGTGCCGGTGCCAATTACGGGGTGCTGCTGCCCTGGTGGGATCACCTGTTCGGCACAGCCTGCCACGAGGACCGCTACGACCCGACCGGCGTGCGCGACCAGGTGCTGCAGGGGCGCGACTACGGCCGCGGTTTTCTGGCCCAGCAGTGGCTGGGTCTGCTGCGCCTGGTGGGCCGGGCATGAAGCTCTGGTTCGATGCCCTGGGCCGGGCGCTGGCCTGCTGCCTGCATCCGCGGGTGCTGCTGCTGTCGCTGGCGCCGCTGTTTCTGGCGGTGCTGCTGGCCCTGGGCCTGGGCCTGCTGTACTGGGATGCCGCCCTTGACGGGGTGCTGCGACTGCTGGAAGCCAGCGACCTGCTCAGTGCCTTCTGGGGTTGGCTGGAGCGCGCCGGCATGGGTCAGGCCAAGGCGCTGCTGGCGCCCTTGCTGGTGATTTTTTTGGCCACGCCGGTGATCGCCGTGTTCTCGCTGCTGCTGGTGTCCATGCTGGCCACGCCCGCCCTCACCCGGTGGGTGGCGGCGCGGCGCTTTCCGGACCTGGAGCGCCGGCAGGGCGCGTCCTGGCTGGGCGGTCTGGTCTGGGCTCTTGGATCCACCGCGCTGGCGCTGCTGGCGCTGCTGGCCTCCATGCCCCTGTGGCTGGTGCCGCCGCTGGTGCTGCTGCTGCCGCCGCTCATCTGGGGCTGGCTCACCTACCGGGTCATGGCCTACGACACGCTGGCCGAGCATGCCGACCCCGACGAACGGCGCGACATCCTGCGGCGCCATCGCGGCCGCTTGCTGGCCATGGGCGTGGCGTGCGGGCTGCTGGGCTCGGCCCCGGGTCTGATCTGGGCCTCGGGCACGCTGGCTCCGGTGGTCGCCCTGGTGCTGGTGCCGGTCACGGTCTGGATCTATACGGCCGTGTTCGCCCTGTCTTCGCTGTGGTTCGCGCATTACACCCTGGCTGTGCTGCACGCCAAGCGGCAGGCCGATCCGCCCGCCCGAGTGCTACCCACTTCGCCCCCTGTTTGCAAGGACGACCCTCCATGACCGAAGTCACCCCCCAAGGCGCTGCGGCGCAGGCCGAGCGTCCGCCCTTCATCGGCCTCGTCATCATCGGCGACGAGATCCTGTCGGGCAAGCGGGCCGACAAGCATCTGCCCAAGGTGATCGAACTGCTCAAGGCCCGGGGCCTGTCGCTCGACCACGCCGATTACGTGGGCGACTCGCCCGAGCGCATCACCGCCACGCTGCGCCGGGCCTTCGATTCCGGCGGGTTGGTGTTTTCCTGCGGGGGTATCGGGGCCACCCCGGACGACCACACCCGTCAGTGCGCGGCAGCTGCGCTGGGGCGGCCCCTGGTGCTGCACCCCCAGGCCCGCGCGCTGATCCGCGAACGCATGCAGGATGTGGCGCTGGAACAGGG
>VERU01000614.1 GCA_018882485.1 Rhodoferax sp.
GAACAAGCTCCACAGCAAGGCCGACCGGGTTGCGGCGCAAGGCTAGGCCTTGTCCTTACCAGATTCCTCTTGAGAAAAAGTGTGCAACATATTGATATGGCATGGCAATTTATGGATAAACTAGGGTTTTCTCGACCCACTCAGGCAGCCTGATGCACCCACCCACGATCGGACCAAAGCTGGTGAAAACGCCCGTTCTCTGTGGGGTGTTAACGTCGGTTCTGTTCGCTTTCGTGCTGGGCGGGCCTGCCCATGCAGCGCCGGCCGGGGCGCCATCGGAGCCGGGCAAGTCCGTTGCATCGGTCGGTGAGCGCAAGCGGACGGTCAGGGTCGTTGCCAAGAAGCCTGCACCCATACAGCGCAAGGTTGCGATTCGCGGCCCGGGCACGGCGCCGCGGGCCTCCTTCGGGCAGCGAGCGGGTCTTCAACGTGCAGGTGATGACCTGGGTTTGAAGTCCAATGTGGCGCTGGTTATCGATCAGGACACCAGCGAGGTGCTGTTCAGCAAAAACGACCGGGCCGTTTTGCCCATCGCCTCGCTCACCAAGCTCATGACGGGTATGGTGGTCCGCGAGGCGAATCTGTCGATGGATGATCGAATCACGATCGCCCAGGACGATGTCGATACGGAAAAGGGCAGCGGGTCGCGGTTGAGAGTCGGCGCGGAATTGAGCCGGGGAGAGTTGCTGCACCTGGCCCTGATGTCCAGCGAAAACCGAGCCGCTCATGCTCTGGGCCGCACCTTTCCGGGTGGCATGGCGGCGTTCGTCAGCCTGATGAATGCCAAGGCCAAACTGCTGGGTATGAATGACACGGTCTATGTGGAGCCGACAGGATTGTCCAGCCGGAACCAGTCGAGTGCGCGAGATTTGGCACGTCTGGTGGATGTGGCGTCTGGCGATCCAGTGCTGCGCCAGTTGTCCACTTCACCGGGCCACGCGGTGGAGGTTGGCTCCCGAACCCTGCAGTACAACAACACCAACCGACTGGTGCGCAATCCGTCCTGGGATATCGGATTGCAGAAGACGGGCTATATTTCAGAAGCGGGTCAGTGTCTGGTGATGCAGGCCCGTGTTGCCGGCCGCAAGCTGATCATGGTATTCCTCGACTCCGCCGGAAAGCTGACCCGGCTGGCTGATGCCGAGCGGGTGCGGCGCTGGGTGGAGTCCGCTCCCTCGGCTCCCTCTCGGGCGGTCAAGGTTTCCTGGGCGCAGGATGTGGATCCGACCTGGTTTCGGCCCGGAGCCAGCACGCTGATGTGATCCGGGCGCCGGGTATGTCAACCCGGATCGGATCGGCGGGGTCGGTGGCCCAGACTGCCGGAAATCGAGTCCGCACAAGATTGCAGCTTGGAAAGCCAGCCTTCCTCGAGGCGCTCGGCGGGTGCAGAAATCGAGAGGCCGGCAATCAACTGACTCTGGTCGTCGTAAATGCCCGCGGCCATGCAGCGGACCCCCAACTCCAACTCCTCGTTGTCTCTGGCGACTCCGTACTGCCGCACGCGCGATAGCTCACGCTCCAGTGCGGCGAGTTGTGTCAGGCTGTTGCGTGTATGGCCGGCCAGTCCGGTGCGGGTGGCGTAGGCCCGGAC
>VERU01000615.1 GCA_018882485.1 Rhodoferax sp.
CCATCATGGACGCCTCCGTGGACGCCCTGCTGGAGGTGGCTGACGTCGGCCCGGTGGTGGCTCAGAGCATCCGCACCTTCTTCGAGCAGCCGCACAACCGCGAGGTCGTGGCCCAGCTGCGCGCCTGCGGCCTGCAGTGGGAGGAGGGCGCCCCTGCCGAGCGCCCCGCTACCCCCCTGTCCGGCAAGACCCTGGTCATCACCGGCACACTGCCCACCCTGGGCCGCGACCAGGCCAAAGACCTGATCGAAGCCGCCGGCGGCAAGGTGGCCGGCTCGGTCAGCAAGAAAACCGACTACCTGCTTGCTGGCACCGACGCCGGCAGCAAGCTGGAAAAGGCCCTTGCGCTGGGGGTGGCGGTGATCGATGAGCAGGCATTCAAGGAGTTGCTCAATGGCGGTACATGACATTCTGCGCATGGGCGACCCCCGCCTGCTGCGGGTCGCCCAGCCGGTGACCGAATTCGATACCGACGCGCTGCACCGGCTGGTGGCGGACATGCTCGACACCATGCAGGCCGCTCAGGGCGCCGGGCTGGCCGCGCCCCAGATCGGGGTGGATCTGCAGCTCGTGATCTTCGGCACGGGAGAGCGTCACCCGCGTTACCCGCTGGCGCCGCCGGTGCCGCGGACTGTGCTGGTCAACCCGGTGATCACGCCGCTCTCGCCGCCGGAAGGAGGGCCAGCGGTGGAGGTCGAGGACTGGGAGGGCTGCCTGTCGGTGCCCGGGCTGCGCGGCGTGGTGCCGCGCTTCGATCGAATCCGCTACACGGGCTTCGATGCCTTCGGCGACCCGATCGATCGCACCGTGGAGGGCTTTCATGCCCGCGTGGTGCAGCACGAGTGCGACCACCTGCTGGGGGTGCTGTACCCGATGCGGGTGCGGGATTTCCGGCGCTTCGGCTACACCGACCTGCTGTTTCCCGGGCTGGATGCCGCCCAGGACGACTGATCGCTGCGATCAGGGCCGATCGCGGGCGCCTGCGCGCGGGACTCAGGCCAGGGCCTGGAGGAGTTCGGTCTCGATTTCGATCTGGGTGCGGTTGTGCTGCAGCTCGATGCCCTGGATCAGGAAGGTGTCGTCGACCCGCTCGCCCAGGGTGGCGATCTTGGCCAGTTGCAGGTTGATGTGGTGGCGCGCCAGCACCCGGGCCACGCTGTAGAGCAGCCCGGCGCGGTCGCTGGCGGAAATGCTCAGCAGCCAGCGCTGGGCTTTTTCGTCGGGACGCAGCGTGATCCGGGGCGCGATCGGGAAGCTTTTGACCCGCCTTGAGACCCGGCCCTTGCTGGGCGCTGGCAGCGGTCCGGTGCGGGCGATGGCCTGCGCCAGACCGGTCTCGACCAGGGGAATCAGCTCGCGGTAGTGGTCGGGCAGGCTGGCGGCCACCACCTGGAAGGTGTCGAGTGCGTGGCCGTTGCGGGTGGTGTGGATGCGCGCATCCAGGATGCTGAAGCTGCCGGCATCGAAAAAACCGCAGATCCGGGCAAACAGGTCCGGCTGGTCCGGCGTGTAGACCAGCACCTGCAGCCCTTCGCCCACCGGCGACTGGCGGGCCCGCACGATGGCCTGCGCGGCGCCGACATGGCG
>VERU01000143.1 GCA_018882485.1 Rhodoferax sp.
GTGCCACCCCAGTCAACTGCCCCCACACGCCGCTGCCACGGACCGACGCCATGCCCCTGACCCACCGCTCCACGCTCACCCAGTTCCTGATCGAGGAACGGCGCCGCTTTCCCCAGGCCAGCGGCGATTTCAACGCGCTGCTGCTCGACGTGGCGCTGGCCTGCAAGGCGATTGCCAGCGCCGTGGCGCTGGGCGAACTCGGCGGGTTTTTGGGCGACCACCCGGACGCCAGCAGCGGCGCCACCAATGTGCAGGGCGAGGTGCAGAAGAAGCTCGATGTGCTGGCCAACCAGGTCTTCTTGCGGCGCACCGAGTGGTCCGGCCACCTGGCGGGTCTGGCCTCGGAGGAGATGGCCCAGCCGCACCAGATTCCCGGCCAGTACCCCAGGGGCAAGTACCTGCTGGTGTTCGACCCGCTGGACGGCTCCAGCAACATCGACGTGAACCTTTCGGTGGGCAGCATTTTTTCGATCCTGCGGGGCCCGGACGGTGGACGCGACGTGGCGGAGGCCGATTTCCTGCAGCCCGGCTTGCAGCAGGTGGCCGCCGGCTATGCGATCTACGGCCCCTCGACCATGCTGGTGCTGACCGTGGGCACCGGGGTGCATGGCTTCACGCTCAACCCCACGCTGGGCGAATTCATGCTCACCCACCCCCGGCTGCAGGTGCCCTCAGACACCCAGGAATTCGCGATCAACGCCTCCAACAGCCGCTTCTGGGAGCCGCCCGTGCGGCGCTATGTCGACGAGTGCCTGGCCGGGCGCACCGGTCCCCGCGGCAAGGACTTCAACATGCGCTGGATCGCCAGCCTGGTGGCCGAGGCGCACCGCATCCTGATGCGCGGCGGGGTGTTCATGTACCCGCGCGACACCAAGGACCCGAGCAAGCCCGGCCGGCTGCGCCTGCTGTACGAGGCCAACCCGATCGGCCTGATCATCGAGCAGGCGGGCGGGCGGGCTTCGACCGGACGTGAACCCGTGCTGACCCAGGCCCCCAGCGGCCTGCACCAGCGCATCGGGCTGGTGTTCGGTTCCCGCAACGAGGTGGAACGCATCGAGCGCTACCACGCCGAACCGCCCGACGCGACCCGCCACAACCCGCTGTTTGCCGAACGCAGCCTGTTCCGCGACTGACTGTTCCCCGACTGAACCGCCCCAGGAGGATCGCCCGTGTCCGAACGCCATCCCATCATCGCCATCACCGGCTCCAGCGGTGCCGGCACCACCTCGGTGACCCGCACTTTCGAGAACATCTTCCGGCGCGAAAGCGTCAATGCCGCCATCATCGAGGGCGACAGCTTCCACCGCTACGACCGGCTCGAGATGAAGCAGCGCGCCAGCGAGGCCGAACGCGCCGGCAACAAGCACTTCAGCCATTTCGGCCCGGAAAACAACCTGTTTGCCGAGCTGGAGGAACTGTTCCGCAGCTACGGCGCCAGCGGTACCGGCCAGCGCCGCAAATACCTGCACGATGCGGACGAAGCCGCCCCCTACAGCCAGGCTCCCGGCACCTTCACCCCCTGGGAGTCCCTGCCCGGCGGTACCGATCTGCTGTTTTACGAGGGCCTGCATGGCGCCGTGGTCACACCCGAGGTCAACATCGCCCAGCACCCCGACCTGCTGATCGGCGTGGTGCCGGTGATCAACCTGGAATGGATCCAGAAGCTCTGGCGCGACAAGTCCAAGCGCGGCTACAGCACCGAGGCGGTGACCGACACCATCTTGCGTCGCATGCCCGACTATGTGAACTACATCTGCCCGCAGTTTGTCCACACGCACGTCAACTTCCAGCGGGTGCCCATGGTCGACACCTCCAACCCCTTCATCTCGCGCGACATCCCATCGCCCGACGAAAGCATGGTCGTGATCCGTTTTGCCAAGCCCAAGGGCATCGACTTCCAGTACCTGCGCAGCATGATCGACGGCTCCTGGATGAGCCGGGCCAACACCATCGTGGTGCCTGGCGGTAAGATGGAACTTGCCATGCAACTGATCTTCACCCCCTTCATCTGGCGCATGATGGAACGCCAGAAACGCGCCGCCTGAAATCCCGGATGCCATGTCCTCTTACGACCTGTTCCTGTTCGACCTCGATGGCACGCTGATCGAGACCGCGCCCGAAATCGGCGACGCGGTCAACGAGACCCTCCAGGCCCTGGGGCTGCCACCGGTCGAGCCGGCACAGGTGGAATCCTGGATCGGTCATGGCACCGGCACGCTGCTGGTGCGGGCCCTGGCCTGCAGCCAGGGTCTGAGCGAGGATGCGGTCCGGGCCCAGCCCAGCCTGCCTGAGACGACCGCGCTGTTCGGGCGGCACTACCAGAGTTGCTGCGGCACGCGCAGCCGGCTGTATCCCCAGGTGCGGGAAACCCTGCAATCGCTGCGCGACCGGGGCAAGCACCTGGCCGTGGTGACCAACAAGGAAAGCGTCTACACCCGCCGGGTGCTGCAAGCCCACGATCTGCTGCCGCTGCTGGACCGGGTGGTCAGCGGCGACAGCCTGCCCACCCGCAAGCCCGACCCCGCCGGCGTGGCCTGCTGCCTGGCCGAATTCGGGGTGCCGGCGGACCGGACGCTGTTCGTGGGGGACTCCCACATCGATGTGGCCACGGCCCGCAATGCCGGGGTGGCCATCTGGGCCCTGCCCTATGGCTACAACATGGGGCAGCCCATCGCCGACAGCGCGCCAGACCGCATCATTCCGGACTGCTCGATGCTCCTGAATGCATAGCAAACTATCCATATTCCACAAGGCATTCAGGTCATTTTTTCTGAAATTTTTCGCCCTGTTGCGGCGGCTCGGGTGCGGGCTCGTGCCGCTGCGCCAGGGAATCCTGGCGCTGGCGGGCAGCGCCCTGCTGCTGGCTTGCTCCACCCACGAACCGGCCGGGTTGTTCGAGATCCGTTTCAGCCAGCGCGAGGTGCAGGCCGCGCTGGACGCGGCAAGGCCGACTCAGGCCCTGCTGGATGGGCGCCTGACGCTGGGGCTGCGGGACCGGATGGAAGCGGTGCTGGGCGATCCGCCGGGCCGCATCCGGCTGCGCGCGCCGCTGGCGATCACCGTCACCGGCCTGCCGCCACTGCCGGCCGACGTGACGGGCACCGCCAGCCTGCGCTACGACCCCGCCCGCAAGGCGTTCTTTCTGGACGCGCCTCAGGTCGACAGCGTGGTCGCCCCCCTGCTGCCCCGGGCGCTGGAAGGGGTGGCGCGTGAGGCCATCACCCGGCTGCTGGCGAGCCGGCTGAACCAGACGCCGGTCTACGAACTGCGGCAGGACGGGCCGCTGAAGGAGCAGGCTGCGCGCAGCCTGCTGCAGTCGGTGCGCATCGAGCCGGGCCAGGTCGTGGCGCGGTTTTCGCTGATCTGAACGCTGTCCGGGTCAGACCGGATCACCGGGCCGCAGCAGGGCGGCGGCCAGCGCGACGGCGTGCTCGGCGTCGGTGGAGATGCCGTCCACCCCCAGGCTGGCCGGGTCCATGGGGCGCAGCAGGAAAGCCGGGCCGCCGAGCAGCACCCGCACCGCCGGGTTGCGCGAGACGCCTCGCAGGTGCTGCACCAGGGCGGCCACCGCGTCGATCTGTTCGACCAGCCCGAGCGACAGCCCCACCACCTCGAACCACTCGTGGGCCAGCGCCGCCTGCAGTTCGTCCTCGCTGCGCGAAATGTCCACCACCACCTGCCAGCCCCGCATGCGGAAGAATTCCGCCAGCAGGGTGATGCCGAACAGGTGGTGCGAGCCCGGAGCGCAGGCCAGCAGCACCCGGCGGGACGCGCCGGCCGCCTGCGGGCCATCGCGGTAGGCATACCCCAGCCGGTGCGTGATCTGATGCAGCCGGGCCAGCGCCAGCGTGACCTGGCTGAAATCGCAGCGGTCCTGCTCCCACCACACCCCCAGCTGGCGAGCAGCCGGTGCCAGCAACTGCAAAAAGATGCGGTCTTCGCCGACGTCCCGCTCCAGCAGGGCGTCCACCTGGCCGTCGGCCGCCGAGGGGTCGGCGTCGAGGCAGGCCTGGGCGAAGGCGACGATGCCGGCATCGTCAAGCTGGCCATCGGGCCGGAAGCTCTGCTGGTTGGAGGCCGGGATCTGGCCGATGGAGCCCACCAGCCGGGGAATGATCTGGCTCTCGATGATGCTCAGCAGAGACCAGCGGCAGGGATCCTCGGACCGGTCGGCCGAGATGGGACCGCCCGCCTCAACGGCCTGCAGCCCGGGTCGGACCGCACCCGGATTCATGCCGCTGACCTTCCTGCGGCCACCCTCGCCGAGACACCGGGCGCGCCGGAGGGCCGGGTTGCACCGGCAGGGCTAAGGGTCATGGGGTCTCCTGATCGCCAACGGCCGATGGACTGGGATGCAGCCCGCTGAGCCGGGGTCGTATTGTGGTCCGATTGTTGGCCGGACCGCCCCTGCCGTCAAAACCACCCATTTTCCAACTGTTTTAGTCAACTATTAACAGGCGCATCCACGTCGGCTGCGAACTCAGGGGGCAGCAGGCCGGGAGGCCACCCGGGCCCGCACGCCGGCCAGGGCCTGGAGCAGCTGGGGTCGGCGCTCGTCATCGGGCGCAGCGGCCCGCACCGCCCGCTCCCAGAAGCGCACCGCGCCGGCTTCGTCGTGTTGCTGCAAGGCATGGGTTCCCGCCAGCGTCAGGGCTTTGATGTGGGCCGGGTCGATCGCCAGCGCCTGCTGCACCCGCCGCATGGGCGCGCCCTCCAGCCGGAAGCCCTGCGCCATGCCCAGGGCATCGGCCTGGTCGGCCAGCAGGTCGGCGTCACGCGGGCGCAGCACCAGCGCCCGGTCGAAAGCCTGTATCGCATCGGCGGTGCGGCCCAGCGCGAGCTGGCTGCGTCCCAGCATGGCCCAACCCTCGCCGTCTTGCGGCTGGCTGGCCAGGCGTGCGGCCAGCTGCTCGGTCAGGGCAATCAGCGCCGCCTGCGCCTGCTGCTCGGGGTTGGGCGATGGGCCCGCCTGCGGCTCGGGATTGGGCGATGGGGCTGGAGCAGAGACCGCCGCAGACGATGGCGCCTCCATCACCGCCCCCGGCCCGGCCCGGGGATGGGAGGTCCACCGGTAGCCCATCAGGGCCAGTCCGAGCACCAGCGCGACCAGCAGCGCCACCAGGCGGGGGGAAGGACGGTCCGGCGGCGGGGTGGCATCGTCGGCCATCACCGTCCTCCACCAGAGTCTGCGGAGTCGGCGGGCGCGGCCGGGTCCACACTATCGGGCTCAAACTGGTCGTCGGGTAAGCGGCTGCGGCGCCGCAGTTCCCGCAGCAGCCACCCCAGCCCACCCAGCGCCAGCGCCAGCGGGCCCAGCCACAGCAGCCAGGTGCTGGCGCGCCAGGGCGGGCGATAGAGCACGAAGTCGCCGTAACGGCTGGTCATGTAGTCCAGGATCTGCGGTTCGGACTCGCCCCGCTGCAGCCGCTCGCGCACCTGCGCGCGCAGGTCCAGCGCCAGCCCGGACTGAGAGTCGGCGATGGTCTGGTTCTGGCACACCAGGCAACGCAGCTCCCGCGACAGGGCCATCACCCGCGCTTCGAGCGCCGGATCGTCCGATGCGGGCACGGCATCGCCAGCCCAGGCCGGGCCCGTCGCCACCAGCAGCGCCACGATGGCCGACCCGGCCCCCAGCCAGCCCCGACGCAATCCGGTGTCAGCCATGGAGTTGCCGCACCAGAGGCAGGATGCGGTCGCGCAGCACGTCGGGCGTGAGCGGTCCGATGTGTTTGTAGCGCACGACGCCCGCACGATCGATCACGAAGGTTTCGGGTACCCCGTAGACGCCGAAATCCAGACCCAGACGGCCTTGAGGGTCATGAAGGGACGCCTGGTAAGGGTCGCCGTAGCGCCTCAGGAACGCAAGCCCGGCTTCGCGCTCGTCCTTGTAATTGAGTCCGTAGAGCAACACCCCGGACTGGCGCGACAGATCCATGAGCACGGGGTGTTCGACCCGGCAGGCGGCGCACCAGGAAGCCCAGACGTTGAGCAGCCAGACCTGTCCGCGCAGGTCGTCGCGGCGCAGCGACCGCTCGGGCGCATCGAGCCGGCTGAGGGCGAAGTCGGGAGCCGGCCGGCCGATCAGCGGCGAAGGGACTTCCCGCGGGTCCAGCCTCAGGCCGATGCCCAGAAACAGCACCAGCACGAGCAACACCACCAGCGGCCACACAAAGCGCCACCGGCTCATGGCCTCACCTCGGTGGGCAGCGCGGCCTGCGAGGCGGTGGCCCTGGATCGCCGGTAGCGCCGGTCCGATACCGCCAGCAACCCACCCAGCACCATCAGCGCGCATCCGCCCCAGATCCAGTCGACAAATGGCTTGACGTAGACGCGCACGATCCAGCTGCCGTCCTGCAACGGCTCACCCAGCGAAACGTACAGGTCCCGGGTCAGCCCGACATCGATGGCCGCCTCGGTCATGGGGCTCTGCTGGGCCTCGTAGACCCGTTTTTCCGGGAACATCTCCGTCACGCGACGGCCATCGCGCAGCACCTCCATGCGTCCGCGCAGGGCCAGGTAGTTCGGGCCCCGCAGGGCCTCAACGCCCAGAAAGCGGAACTGGTGGCCCAGCACCTCGGTGCGGTCGCCCACCGCCATCTTCACGTCGCGCTCCAGTTCGTAGCTGCGCACCATGGCGACACCCCAACAGAACACCGCGATGCCCAGATGGGCCAGCCACATGCCGGCGGTGGCACGCGGCACCTGGCGCCCGCGCTGCAGGACCCGACGCCAGGGTCCGCCGGCGGCCCGCAGGTGGCCCCACACAT
>VERU01000144.1 GCA_018882485.1 Rhodoferax sp.
GAACCTGCACGAATGTGGGCTGCATTCCATCCAAGGCCTTGCTGCAGTCGTCCGAGCATTTCGAACACGCCAACAAGCACTTTGCGGAGCATGGCATTTCGGTCTCCGATGTGAAGATGGATGTGTCCAAGATGGTTGCGCGCAAGGACGCCGTGGTCCGGCAGAACAACGAAGGCATTCTTTACCTGTTCAAGAAGAACAAGGTCACGTTTTTTCATGGCCAGGGTTCTTTTGTGAAGCAGGTCGAGGGCGGTTACGCGGTCCACGTTTCGGGCGCCGCTGAAGAAACGCTGGTCGGCAGGCAGGTCATCGTGGCCACGGGTTCGAGCGCCCGGCCGTTGCCGGGGGTGCCGTTCGATGAGGAGTTCGTCCTCTCCAACGACGGGGCATTGCGCATGGGCACCGTTCCCAAGAGGCTTGGGCTGATCGGTTCGGGTGTGATTGGACTGGAGATGGGCTCGGTCTGGCGACGTCTAGGGGCCGATGTGACGGTTCTGGAAGGCCTTCCAGTGTTTTTGGGGGCCGTGGACGAACAGATTGCGAAGGAGGCGAAGAAGGCCTTTGACAAGCAAGGTTTGAAAATTGAACTCGGTGTCAAGGTCGAGGACGTCAAATCGAATGGCAAGAGCGTGGCGGTGACCTACACCAGCGCAAAGGGTGAGGTCCGTTCCCTGGATGTGGACAGGCTGATCGTCTCGATAGGGCGCGTCCCCAATACCCAGGGGCTCAATGCGCAAGCAGTGGGGCTGCAACTGGATGACCGCGGTGCGATCGTGGTGGATGCAGACTGCAGGACCAGCCTTCCCGGCGTATGGGCCGTCGGTGATGTGGTGCGCGGTCCCATGCTTGCGCACAAGGCCGAGGAGGAGGGCGTCGCCGTGGCCGAGCGCATCGCGGGACAGCATGGCCATGTGAATTTCAACACCATTCCGTGGGTGATTTACACCAGCCCAGAGATCGCCTGGGTCGGCCAGACGGAGCAGCAGCTCAAGGCCGCCGGGCGAGCCTACAAGTCGGGAAGTTTTCCGTTTCTGGCGAATGGGCGGGCGCGCGCGCTGGGTGACACCACGGGTTTGGTCAAGATGCTGGCCGATGCGGCCACTGACGAGATCCTGGGCGTGCACATCGTGGGACCCATGGCCAGCGAATTGATTGCGGAATGCGTGGTGGCCATGGAATTCAGAGCGAGCAGCGAGGACATCGCCCGCATCTGTCATGCTCACCCCTCCCTCAGCGAAGCCACCAAAGAGGCCGCGCTGGCCGTCGATAAGCGCACGCTGAACTTCTAATCTGGGTCAACCGATTGACCTCGGTAACCGAAGTTTACGAGCGGGAACTGGCGCAGCGCGCTTACACCAGCGATCCTGCGCAGCGCCGGGGCGTGGCGGCGTTGGAGCGATGCGCTCGCGATTGGAGCGACTACAAGGACAAGCGCTCCAACGCGTTCAGGAAGCTCATCCACAAGCCGGCTATTCCCAGGGGCGTCTACCTCTACGGTGGTGTGGGGCGGGGCAAGAGCTTTCTCATGGACTGCTTCTTCAATGCCGTCCCGATCCGGCGCAAGACCCGGCTGCATTTTCACGAGTTCATGCGCGAGGTGCATCGGGAACTGGCAGGACTGCAGGGAACGGTCAATCCGCTGGATGTGCTGGGTCAGCGCATGGCACAACGGTTCAAGCTCATTTGCTTTGATGAATTCCACGTGGCGGACATCACGGACGCCATGATCCTGCACCGGCTGCTGGCATCGTTGTTCGATCATGGCGTGGGTTTCGTGACCACATCCAATTTTCGGCCTGACGATCTGTATCCTGGCGGATTGCATCGGTCCCGTATTTTGCCGGCAATCGCGTTGCTGAATGAACGGCTCGAAGTGGTGAACGTCGATCACGGTGTGGATTACCGCCACCGGACTCTTGAGCAACTCGAGCTTTATCACACCCCTTTGGACGAACGCGCTGAACAGGCCATGGAACAGGCCTTCAACCAGCTCGCAGAGGTTCAGGACGAGGAGCCCATGCTGGTCATTGAAAGCCGCCAGATCCGTGCGCGACGTCGGGCTGGTGGCCTTGTCTGGTTTGATTTCAAGACACTGTGTGGGGGGCCGCGTTCGCAGAACGACTATCTGGAAATCGCCTCGCAATTTCACACCGTGTTGCTGAGTGGGGTCCCGCACATGCCCGTGCGGATGGCATCGGAGGCAAGGCGATTCACCTGGTTGGTGGATGTGTTGTACGACCGACGTGTCAAGCTGATTGTTTCTGCCGACGTGGCTGCGCAGGATTTGTATGTGGATGGTCCCCTGGCACATGAGTTTCCTCGGACGGTGTCGCGACTCCAAGAGATGCAGTCACGGGAATTTTTGGCCCAGGCCCGGCGGCAGGTGGACACCCGTTTGACGTGAAGGTCCTGGCTGTGAGCTTGGTGTGTCTCGGGTTCGCGGTACAAAGTCCTGCGGGCGAGGGGCCTGGGGAACACACTGCTGGGTCCATTGAGCTGCCCATGCTTCGGATCGCTGCGGAGCGTGTTGCAGCAACCGCAGAGTACGAGCGCGACGCTCGAAATTGCTATCAGCGATTCGCCGTCAGTGATTGCTTGGCCCGCAGCCGTGATCGCCTGCGGGCCAGACTGGACGACCTGAAGCGCCAGGAAATAGCCTTGCGGGATGCGGATCGCAAGCGTCGCGCGGTCGAGTTCGAGCAGCGGATTCGGGAGAAGTCCTCGGCTGCATCGCCGAGTGATGGTTCCTGACGCTCGACCTGCAGGATTCACAGGATGTTGGTGAACCGGGTTGAGCAGGCCTTCGCCCGCAACGGTCCGCTCTCTGCAGCACGTCCCGGATTCATCCCTCGGGCGGATCAGGTCCGAATGGCCCTGGCGGTTGCGGATGTGCTGGAGCAAGGCGGCAGCCTGGTCGTCGAGGCAGGAACCGGAATCGGGAAGACCTATGCCTATCTGGTACCGGCCCTGCTCAGCGGCCGGCAGGTGGTGGTCTCAACCGCTACCAAAACGCTGCAGGATCAACTTTTTGCTCGCGATCTGCCGGAATTGATCGCTGCTCTGGATCTGCGACCGGTGCGCACCGCACTGCTCAAAGGCAGGAGCAGCTACCTGTGCCGGCAGCGCCTTACCACGGCATTGCAGGGCGGCCTGTCGATGGATCAGGCTTCATCCGGCGCATTGCTCAGGGTTCAACAGTGGGCGCTGGTTACCCGAACCGGCGACATGGCAGAGTTGCCCGGTCTGGATGACAACGCACCCTTGCTGGGGGTGGTAACGTCCAGCCGGGACAATTGCCTGGGCTCGGAATGCCCGGAATGGAAAAACTGCCATGTCAATGCCGCGCGTCGGGATGCAATGGCTGCGGATGTCGTGATCATCAATCACCATCTCTTCTTTGCCGATCTGGCCATTCGTGAGTCGGGAGTCGCCGAGTTGCTGCCCGCAGCGGGTGTCATCATTTTTGATGAAGCGCACCAGATGAACGAAACAGGCGTTCAGTTCCTGGGGAAACGACTGAGATCGACCGCCTTGATGGAATTGGGGCGTGATCTCGTGGCCGAGGGATGGGCCCACGCTCGGGGTTGGGCCAACTGGCCGTCTCTTTCGGAGTCATTGGGCCGTGCCGTGCGCCAGTGGCGTGAAATGACGGGAGATCCCAACCCGGGTGTAGGGGGAAAAATCGGGTGGGTCGGAACTTGTCCGGACGGTCTGGATGCCGCCCGATGGACTCGAGCGCTTGCTGCCATTGCTGTGGCCCTGGAGGCCTGTCTGCAGTCGCTTTGCAATGTGGAGGATGCCGCCCCGGCGCTGAAACGCATGGCTGAACGCTGTCGAAGTTCGATCGCATTGCTGACAGAGTTTCAGGAGCCGGGGCATCCAGAATCGGTCCGCTGGATTGAAACGGGTAGCCGAGCTGCCTTGGTGGAAGCGCCGTTGGACATAGCGCCAATCCTGAGCCACCAGCTGGGTGTGCCGGCGCAAGACCCAGAAGAACACCGGGCCTGGATCTTCACATCGGCCACGCTGGGCGATGACGATCGGTTGAGTTGGTTTCGGGAGTCGAGCGGACTGACCGAGGCGCGCACGCTCAAAGTTGGCAGCCCATTTGATTACTCGCGGCAGGCGGTGCTGTACGTGCCGCTCAAATTGCCCCGCCCGTCCCTGCCGAATCATCCGATAGAGGTCGCTCGGCTGGTGTACCGGTACGCCAAGCTGCTGGGTGGGCGAACGCTGGTCCTGACCACCAGTGTCAGGGCCCTGCGACTGATCCATGAGGAATTGCGCCAGCAGTCAGATCCCATGGAGGGCCTTTCCATTTTGGTGCAGGGACATGGCAACAAGCGCGAACTGTTGCAGCAATTCAGAGCAGCTACGGAGCGTTCGGAGAACGGTTGCATACTCGTGGCCACCGGTTCGTTCTGGGAGGGCGTGGACATCCCGGGCCCGGCCTTGCAGTTGGTGGTCATCGATAAACTGCCTTTCCCTTCGCCCGGCGATCCGCTGGTCGAGGCGCGGTCGCGACGGCTCGACCTTCAGGGAAGAAATCCGTTTCTCGAATACTATCTGCCTGAGGCCGCCATCGCCCTGAAGCAAGGTGCCGGACGACTCATTCGCTGCGAATCGGATCGGGGCGCTTTGGTGGTGTGTGACAGCCGGCTTGCGGATACCGGTTATGGCCGGCGGCTGCAGAAGGCGCTTCCACCCATGCGACGGGTATCTCAGGAACAGGATTTGCTCGTTTACCTGACCGAACTCACCAAAAGC
Source organism: Rhodoferax sp. (assembly GCA_018882485.1). GTDB lineage: Bacteria > Pseudomonadota > Gammaproteobacteria > Burkholderiales > Burkholderiaceae_C > Rhodoferax. The sequence goes on from VERU01000144.1 coordinate 4,768, forward strand.
GCCACCATGGATTAGAGCGGCTCCTGACCCCACCACGGCCGTTGATACGGTTGGGGTAAGTCCGATCCAGGATACGTTTCGCATCGTCGCGCAAGCGGTCCATGCCGAGCGCGTCGTAGGATTGGATCAGGATTACCAGTGCCTCTTCGGCGGCGGGAGCGCCGCTGTAGTCCGACAATGCGGCCTGTGCCCGATTGGCCGCCGCCACAAAGGCACCTCTGGAAAAGTAGTACCGTGCCACGTGTACTTCGTAGTCGGCCAGTGCATTGACGATGTAGGCCATTCGTTGGGTGGCGTCGGGCGTGTAGCTGGACTGCGGGAATCTCGTGACCAACTCCCTGAACGACTCGAAGGATTCCTTGGCAGCACGCTGGTCCCGTTCAGCCAGATCCTGGCCGATGATTTGAGAGAACAGCCCCAGATCGTCGTTGAAATTGACCAGCCCTTTGAGGTACAACGCATAATCCAGCGCCGGACTGGCAGGGTGCAGCTTGATAAAGCGGTCGAGCGTGGCCAGAGCCTGGGCAGGCTCAGCGGCTTTGTAGTGGGCGTAGGCCTTGTCCAGCTGTGCCTGCTGAGCGAGGGGGGTTCCAGCCGCTCGTCCTTCCAGTTTTTCCAGAAGCACAACCGCTTTGTCGTAGGCGCCCGCAGCCATTTCGTCCCGGGCCTCGGCGTAGATTTTGGAAGGGGTCCAACCGCTGGTCCGATCGGCAGTGGTGGTGGAACAGGCCCCCAATACCAGGCCGACGAGGCACAGCGCGGGAACAGCCGCCCTGGATAATCGCGATCTCAACATCAATCAGGACCCTCGTGGAACGAATGCCGACCATTCTACCGGCCGACCTGCTCGACGAAGAGGTCCCGGATACCGGACAGGACTGCCGAGAATGGCGGGTGGGTCAGGATGTGCATGGCCGTCGTGTGGATGTCGCGCTCGCCCAATGGGCGCCCGATTTCACGCGCAGTTACTTGCAGCAGTTGATTCAGGATGGGCATGTGTGGATCGATGGGCGGGCCATGAACCGCCCGGGTACCAGACTATCTGTGGGCCAACAGGTCAGGCTGGAGTGTGTCGCACCCCCGCGAGATCAGGCCTTCCTGCCGGAGCCCATGGCCTTGGACATTGTGTACGAGGATGAGCACCTGCTCGTGATCAACAAGCCTGCAGGCTTGGTGGTGCACCCGGCCCCAGGCCACTGGACTGGGACTTTGCTCAACGGCCTATTGGCCTTGGGGGGTGGGGGCGAAGACTTGCCGCGTGCGGGCATCGTTCATCGGTTGGATCGCGACACCACCGGTCTGATGGTTGTCGCTCGCTCCAGAACCGCCATGGACCGCTTGGTTCAGATGATGGCTGCGCGGGATATTCAAAGGCAGTATCTCGCAGTCGCCTGGAGACTTTGGCGCGGAAATACCGAAGTGCAGGTCTCCCGGCCCATCGGGCGTGACCCGCGCAACCGCCTGCGCATGGCGGTCATGGACCCGATGCGGCAGGGTGGGAAGTCGGCTTGCACCGACCTGAAGTTGCTGTCACAGGGCCAAGGAGCCTTCATGGTTCACTGCAGGTTGCATACTGGCAGGACCCATCAGATTCGCGTTCACCTGGCCAGTCTCGGTCACCCCCTGATAGGCGATGGGCTGTACGGTGGCCGGTCGTTGGATCGCATGAATCGCCAAGCCTTGCATGCCTACCATCTGGCGTTCCGGCATCCGGTGTCGGGGCAGTTGATGGACTGGTTTGTGCCGCCTCCGGACGATTTTGCAGCCGTGGCCGATCATTTCGGCCTGAACTACAATTGGGATTCGACGAAGTAGGCCAGCCGAAGAAGCGAGTTGAGTGCGCCTCCTTCTGTCGGCTTTCTGAGCCTGCGGGTGCCGCACCCGCGCAATGGGCGAATCCTGAAGTCCGATGACACAATGGCACGACGCGCGTGCCCCAAGC
>VERU01000616.1 GCA_018882485.1 Rhodoferax sp.
CCCCTGCACCGACAGCGCGTCGTCGATCTCGGTGGTGGCCGAGTCGTCGATCGAGAAGGCCGACACCCCGGCCAGCGGCAGGTCTTCGGGCGGGGGCGGGGCCTCCACGGCGCCGAAGCCGGTGCCGCGGGGGAAGTTTTCCAGCAGGAAACGGCGCCAGTGAAACTGGAACGGCGAATCGATGGCGCCGGCGCGCTGCAGCAGCGCCAGCGGCCCGAGCTGCGTGGCGCGGGCGGCATCGACCACGGCCTTGTACTCGGGTGCGTTCTTGTCGGGCCTGAACAGGATGCGGTACAGCTGCTCGCGCACCGGCGCCGGACATTGGCCCTGACCCAGCTGCTGCGCCCAGTCCGCGATCTGCAGGGCGATCTGCTTCCTGCGCTCGATGGCGGCCAGCGCCTGGGCCACGATGTCGGCCGGCGCCTTGCGGAAACGCCCACGCCCGGACCGCCGGAAGTAGTGGGGGGCCTCGAACAGTCGCAGCAGCATGGCCGCCTGCTCGACCGGGCCTGCGCTGGACGAAAAATAGTCGCGCGCCAGATCGGCAAATCCGAACTCGTCGTCGGGTGAGAACTCCCAGGCCAGCTCCAGCTCGATGGTGGCGCTCAGCCCCTGTGCCTGCGTCAGCAGGTCGGCCGGGCCAGGCTGGGCAAAACGCAGCAGCAGTTGCGCAGCCTTGACCTTGACCCGCTTGCCACTGTCGAGCTCGACCTGGGCCGACGAATCGGTTTCGGACAGCACCCGCCCGGCCAGGAATCGGCCCGTTTCTTCGAACAACGCATACATGGACGGCATTGTCCCCGCAAAAACGGGCCTGGGTTGCCGCGCCCCATCGAGCGGTCCGGACCCTGCGCGGCGCCGGCCGGTGGCGGCCGGTATCCCATATTCGTGGGATCACGCAGGCTGCAGGTGCTCGTCCGTCGCGGCTATGCTTGGTCTTTTGGAGAGAACAGGAAAACCCCCGTGTGGCGCGTGCTGATCGTGGAAGATGATGCGGAAATGCGCGACTTCTTCGCGGCCAGCGTGGAGCGTTGCGCGGCGCTGGTGCTGGCAGGCAGCGTAGGTTCGGTGGCGCAGGCGCGCGCCTGGCTGGTTCGGGCCAGCGAGCCCGTGGATGTGCTGCTGACCGATCTGGGTCTGCCCGATGGCAGCGGGCTGGAGGTGATCCGGGAGACGCTGCGCCTGCACCCCAGGTGCGAGCCTCTGGTGATCTCCATGTTCGGCGACGAGGACAACGTGCTGGCCAGCATCGAGGCCGGCGCGCTGGGCTACATCCACAAGGATTCCACCCCGGATGACATCGCCCGCACCATACTGGACATGCGTGAGGGGGCCTCGCCCATCTCGCCCATGATTGCCCGGCGGGTGCTCACCAAGTATCGGAGTTCGGTGCTGAATCGGGCTGAGATCCCCGTGAGTAAAGGAGTTGCTGCTCCTGAATCCATAGCATTCCAGGTGCCGCAGACCAGCGGCCTGCTGTCGGGACGGGAGCAGGAGGTGCTCTCCCTGATCTCGCGCGGGTTTTCCTACGCCGAGATCGCGCGCCTGCAGGGCCTGAGCGTGCCCAC
>VERU01000617.1 GCA_018882485.1 Rhodoferax sp.
GGCGTTGAGAGCGCGGGCGTGCTTGATGATGCCGCCGATGTAATACAGGGCGAAATCGCTCAGACCGGCGTAGCCGTCACCGGCAAACAGGTTCTTGCCGTCCTTCCAGATCGACTGGTGCACGTGCATGCCCGAGCCGTTGTCGCCAGCGTAGGGCTTGGGCATGAAGGTCGCGGTCTTGCCGTAGGCGTTGGCCACGTTCCACACCACATACTTGAGCACCTGCGTCCAGTCGGCGCGCTGCACCAGCGTGCTGAACTTGGTGCCGATCTCGTTCTGACCGGCGCCGGCCACCTCGTGGTGGAACACCTCGACCGGGATGCCCAGCTGTTCGAGCAGCAGGGCCATCTCGGCGCGCATGTCCTGGGTGCTGTCCACCGGCGGCACCGGGAAGTAACCGCCCTTGACTGTGGGACGGTGGCCGCGATTGCCGCCTTCGAGCTTGGCGCCGCTGTTCCAGGGGGCCTCGTACTCCTCGATCTCGAAGCCGACCTTGCCCGGTTCGTTGCTCCAGCGCACACCGTCGAAGATGAAGAACTCGGGCTCGGGCCCGAAGAAGGCCGTATCGCCGATGCCGGAGGCCTTGAGGTAGGCTTCAGCGCGCTTGGCGATGGAGCGCGGGTCGCGGTCGTAGGCCTTGCCGTCGCTGGGTTCGACCACATCGCACTGCAGGAACAGCGTGGTTTCCTCGAAGAACGGGTCGATGTTGGCGGTGTTGGGGTCGGGCATGAGCTGCATGTCCGACGCTTCGATGCCCTTCCAGCCCGCGATCGAGGAGCCGTCAAAGGCGTGACCCGAGCTGAACTTGTCTTCGTCAAAGTGGGACACCGGCACGGTGACGTGCTGTTCCTTGCCACGGGTGTCGGTGAAGCGGAAGTCGACGAACTTGACTTCGTTGTCCTTCACCATTTTCATCACGTCTGCGACGGTCTTGGCCATCAAAAACTCCTAAATAGGTCGGGGTTGAACAAATGCCGATGCATGGATGCAGTTTCTGTGCCAATTGCGCCGGTCGCCGGCACGCCGCCGGGGCCTCCATTTTGCCCTGATCGCCAACCCGCCTTGCCGCCCGGCACGGGCCCGAGGCTGCGACTTTCGGTGCGTGACGCACCATTTTAGTGCATCAGGACTGCACAATCTCGGGGCCCAGCTTCAAATCAAAGCGTTTCAGGCCCGAGACCAGGGACAAATAGGCTGGCTGCACCTGTTCCGGGCGCCCCTTGACGCCAAGTTCGATGTGCCGCCCGTACTGGGGATGGTCCACACTGGGCAGGCTGAACACCTTGACCCCCGGGTGATCCCGCTCGATCTGCTCCATCAGCGGGGTCAGGGTGGCTTCCATGGCGCCGAACACGATCACGGATTGCTCGATCCAGGACGCCGTGGTGGCCAGGTGAGCGTACTGCTGGTCCAGCACCCACTCGATCATGGGCCAGGCCATGACCGGAAAGCCCGGCACGAAATGCACATGGCCGCAGCTGAACCCGGGAATCTTGTTGTAGGGGTTGGGGATGATGCGAGCGCCCTCGGGGAACACGCCCATGTTCAGGCGGTGCACGTTGTCG
>VERU01000145.1 GCA_018882485.1 Rhodoferax sp.
ACGTTTTGTGTCTGTGGAACCGGGAAACTTGTCCACGGCGGCGGGCGTCGCTTGCGACGAACGACCGACGCGGTGGGCAAGTTCGATCCAACTACACCACAAGCGAGGCGACAACAGCAACCACCGGCGAACAGTCTGCGCCACAGCGGCGCGTCTCTGCCTCATGGCTTGGGCTTCAGCAGGCTCATCGCTGTTCCTGCCTTGCGGCCGTCGATGTAGTCCGCCCACCACTGCATCAATCTCACGCGTTCCTCCAGGTAAAGAGACCGGTGGTAAGCAGCCCGGACGCGGTTACCCTCGATGTGGGCAAGCTGGCGCTCGATCACGTCGGGGTCCCATCCACACTCGTTGGCTACTGTCGAAAACAGGGCCCGGAACCCGTGCGCCGTGGCGCTGCCTTTGTAGCCCAGGCGGGCCAGGGCCGAATTGAAGGTGTTCTCGCTCAGTGACTTGACGGGATAGAACGGGCTGGGAAAGACGAGCAAGCGGTCCCCGCTCAATGCCCGCATGCTTTGCACCACGTCGACGGCCTGACGCGACAACGGGACCCTGTGCTCCATCTTCATCTTCATGCGCTCGGCAGGGATGGTCCATAGGGCGGCGTCGAGGTTGAACTCCGACCACATGGCGCCACGTACTTCCCCGGGGCGCGTGGCAGTGAGCATCAGCAGACGCAACGCCCGCACCGTGTGCGTATCGCCTTGGTAGCCCTCCAGCTTGGCCAGGAATTCCGGCAACTCAGCGTCCGACATGGCGGGCCTGTGGGTCACGTCGCGGGGCCGCAGGATTTCTGAGGGCACCAGATCGACCATGGGATTGGCGTCGATGACCTCGTGCGTCACCGCCCACCGATAGATGGACTTGACACGCTGCAGCACCCGGCCGGCCTGGTCACTGGCACCCGCCTCCTCGATCCGCTTCACCGCCGCCATGATTTCACCGGGTTTGACCGATGCCACCGGACGACTGCCCAGCTGCTTGAAGATGTAGGTTTCCAGCGAGGCCGTGATGCGGTACAGGGTGATCGGCTCCCACCGGCCTGACTGGTGCGATAGCCAGGCGCGGGCCACAGCTTCAAGCGTGTTGGCGGCGTCGTGCGCAGCCTTGGCCTTCTCCGACTTGCGCAGCGCTCCCGGATCGACGCCCGCTCGCATCACCTTGCGGGCTTCGACGGCATGGTCGCGCGCCTCCGCCAATGTCACTGCCGGATAGACACCGAAGGCCAAGCGCTTCTCCTTGCCGCCGAAGCGGTACTTCATGCGCCAATACTTGCCACCAGCTCGGGTAAGTTCGAGGTACAGACCTGCGCCATCGAAGTACTTGCCTGGGGTACTCAGAGTGCGCAGCTTTGCATTGGTCAGTTTCATGGGGCGCTTCCGTGCCCTGGGGGCACATTCGGGGGCATATTCTGCCCATCCCACGACTTCAGCTAGCATTCATGCGGGTTTGCAACAGGGGTTTGGTTCCTGTCGGCGGGACCATGCCGCGCCCGCACCGGCCGGCCGCTCCACCCAGCCAGTCCCACCCCACATGCCAACCGTTCCAACCTGGGGTGAGACCGCGCGGCTGCTGGTGGAACTGGCAGCCACCGCCGCCTTCGCGTTGTCGGGCGTGCTGGAGGCGGCCCGCAAGCGGCTCGATGCCGTCGGGGTCTGTGTGGTCGGGTTCCTGGCCGCCTTTGGCGGGGGCACGCTGCGCGATCTGCTGCTGGACCAGCGACCGTTTTTCTGGGTGCGCCATGTCGACGTGCTGTGGGGCGTGCTGGCCCTGTGCCTGCTGGCCATGCTGTTTCTCCGTCGACCGCATTTCGACGTGACCGAGCGCGCCATCCAGTGGCCCGATGCGCTGGGGCTGGGCTTGTTCGCGGCCACCGGAGTCCACCAGGCCCTGCTGCTGCAGATGCCCTCCGTGGTGGCCGTGCTGATGGGCGTGATCACCGGCGTGTTCGGTGGCGTGCTGCGCGACATCGTGTGCAACGAAATCCCCAGCGCCTTCAAGGACCACCGGCCCTACACGGTCTGTGCCTTCATCGGGGGCTGGGTCTACGTGGTCATGTGGCACCTGAACGCACCCGGCTGGCTGGCCCTGGTGGCCTGCGTCTGCGTCACCGCCGGGCTGCGTGCCCTGGCGGTCTGGCGCAACCTCACCCTGCCCGCCTGGCGCATCTGAGGCCGACTCTGGACGACCGCAGCATCCGATCGGCCGGTCGCCTCAGCCGCCGACGTCCGAACCCCCAACGCGAGGAGCCGCCATGAACCCCGCCGCCGTCATCCCCCCGGCCCTGGATCCCCAGGCCGCCCGCCTGCTGCAACGGGCCTACGCGCTGGACGGACCCGCCGCCTCGCGGGAGCTCTACCGCGACTGGGCTCAAAGCTACGACCACACCATGCTGCAGGGGCTGGCGTACCAGTCGCCGCAGCTGGTGGCCGACCTGCTGGCAGCCCACCTGCCCGACCGCGCCACCCCGGTATTGGACATCGGCTGCGGCACCGGCCTCGCCGGGCGGCGTCTGGCCGCGCGCGGCTTTGCCTGCATCGACGGCCTGGACATCTCCCCGGAGATGATGGCGGTGGCACAGCGCGAGGGCGGCTACCGCAACTTCATCACCGCCGACCTGAGCCGGCCCCTGCCCCTGGGCGATGCCAGCTACGGCGGCGCCAGCTGCAGCGGCACCTTCACCCACGGCCATGTGGATGCCGGCTGCCTGGACGAGTTGTTTCGGGTGCTGCGGCCGGGGGCGCCGTTTGCCTTCACCGTCAAGCGGGAGGTCTATGCCAGCCTGGGTTTCGAGGCCTGGCTGGAGCGGGCCGTGGCGCAGGGCCGGATCGCCCGGGTCGCCTGGCGGCTGGACCGCCACTACCGGAACTCGCGCGCACCCGACGGGGTGTTCTGTGTGTACCGGCGGATCGAGGGCGGGTAGCTGCAAGCGGCGGAGCCACTGCCAGGACCTGCGTGGAACTGCGTGGACCTGCGTGAGTCTGCCCGGGCCTGCGTGGGCAGGCTGCGGCCGTCAGACCGCCGCAGCCACCAGCGCTTCGTCGCTGCGGCTCTCGCCCCGGTTGTCGCGCCAGCTGATGCCGATGCGGTCCCCCGCGCGGGCACCACGAACGGTGAACTGGAGGTAGGGATCCTTGGCCACCGAGGGCCCCCATTGCGCGCTCAGCACCGTGCGCCCGTTGTGGGTGACGGTGACTTCGGTGATGTGCCAGGCGGGCACCGTGCGACCGGCGGCGTCCTTGCGCTGACCGGACTCCATCTCGTGCGCCATCAGCACGCGCACCAGCGCATTGGCGCCGAGTGCCTGGGCACGGATGCGGCTGGCTTCGGGCATGGCGGGATCGTCCTGCCGGGTCAGCCGCAGCCGCCCAGGGTGACGCGCACCTCGCGGCGCGCAAACAGGCAGCGCCCGTCGGCCAGCACGGCCACGGCGTACACATCGGTCGACTGGGCGAGTTTGACCCGCATCGAAAAACTGTTCTCCACGCTGTCGCTCATCTGAAAGGCGGCTGCCAGCACCGCAGGATTCTTGTCCACCAGCAGCAGCATCTGGCGCACGCCGGGCAATGTGGTGGCCAGGCCCAGCAGCACGGAGGCACCGTTTTCGGCGATATCCGGAGCGGTCAGGCTGACCTCGCGGGCCGCTTGCGGCATGGGAAGCCCCAGCGCCCGGTAGGCCGGTGCGAGGCTATGGGCGTCGAAGGCCGCCGCGTTGTAGGCCAAGGCCGCTGGCCCCAGCCCCAGGCCGGCCAGCAGCAGGGCCACGGCGCTGCCCTGGCGCAGGGCCTGCCGGCGCGAGAGCACCGGGCTGCCCGAGCGACGGCGAGGGCGGGCAGGACGGCTCATGCCAGGGTGTCGGCCCAGATATTGCGGGCCCAGCCATGGGCGTAGCTGCCCTCCAGGGTGCTGGCTGCGGGCGACAACCCGCCCGAACCGGGTACGGTCACCATGGTCTGCTTCTCGGCGTCAAAGCGGTGCACGCTGGCCACATGCACCGCCTCCTGGTCGCTCACAAAGCTGTAGCAGGTGTTGTTGTAGACCGGTGCGGGATTGGGCGCCTGCCCGGCCAGCAGCGCCAGCACCGCGGCGGCCGCCGTCTTGCCGTGCTGATTGGCCATGTGGCCGGACTTGGGCATGGCCGGCGCGGCCAGCGTGGCGTCGCCGATCACATGAATGTTGGGCGCGACACGGGACTCGAAGCTCAGAAAATCCACCTCGCACCAGCGCTTGTTGGCCGTGGCCAGGCCCGACTGCACCGCCAGCTGGCCGGCCCGCATCGGCGGGATCACGTTGAGCACATCGGCCCGCAGGTCGTCATTGAATTCGAACTTGAGCGTACGCCCGGCCACATCCACATCGGTGAGGTTGTGGCGCGGCCGGTACTCGACGATGCCGGCGTAGCGGTCGGCCCAGGCCTTCTTGAACAGCGGACCCTTGGACGTCACATCGTCGTTGGCGTCCAGGATCAGCACCTTGGAGCGGGGCTTGGCCAGGCTGAAGTAATGCGCCACCTGACAGGCCCGCTCGTACGGGCCCGGCGGGCAGCGGTAAGGCGCCAGGGGGATGGCCAGCGCGTACACGCCGCCGTCGGGCATGGCCTCGAGCTGGCGGCGCAGGGTGGCGGTCTGTGGCCCGGCCTTCCAGGCGTGCGGCACCTGCTCCTGTGCACCCGGGCGGGCCAGCCCCGGCAGGCCATCGAGCATGAAATCGATGCCCGGCGACAGGATCAGGCGGTCGTAGGGCAATTCGCCGCCGCCCGCCAGCCGCACGCGCCGCTGCTGCGCGTCGATGCCGGTGGCGCTGTCGCGCACGATGCGCACCCCGTGGCGCCGCGCCAGCGTGTCGTAGGGCAGGGTGATGTCGGCCAGGCTGCGGCTGCCGCCGATCACCAGGTTGGACATCGGGCAGGAGACGAAGGCCGCGTTGGGCTCCACCAGCGTGACCTCGATCGCACCGTCCGACCACAGGCGCAGGTACTTGGCCGCGGTGGCGCCGCCGAAACCGCCGCCCACCACCACCACCCTGGCCGACCGCGCCGTGGCGGTGGCACAGCCGGTCAGGCCAGCCAGGGCCCCCACGCCGGCGGCAGCAGCCCAGGCGTTCAGCAGGTCGCGGCGCTTCATGGTTGCCCCTGCAGTTTGAGAGCCGAGAACCAGGCGGCCAGTTGCGCGATCTGTTCGTCGGTGTAGCCCTTGGCAATCTGGTGCATCAGGGTCGCCGGCAACGCGCCCGACTTGTAGGCGGCCATCTTGCCCTGCAGGGCCTCGCGCGGCTGCCCCGCCAGCGAGGGCATGCCCGTCTGCGCACTGCCCTGGGTACCGTGGCAGGCTGCACAGCTGGCGGCCAGGCTGCGCACCTGGGCGGTGTCGGCCGCATGGGCCATCTGGGTCACCTGGGCCGCCAGGCAGGTCCATGCCAGCGCCAGCCCCGTGAGGGTGTTTTTCATGGGTCACTCCGTTGCGCACAGGCATGCGCCAGCCATCAATATACCGGCAAGGCATCAGCCCCGCTGCGCCAGGGGGCAGCGGGTTGCGGGCGCTCAGGACTCCGGTGTGCGCAGCGCCCGGCTCAGCAGCAGCACGGGCAGCAGGCCGACCAGCACCAGCGCCAGCGCCGGCAGGGCGGCCTCGCCCAGTCGCTCGTCGCGTGCGAGCTGGTAGGTCACCACCGCCAGCGTATCGCTGTTGAATGGCCGCAGCACCAGGGTGGCGGGCAGCTCCTTCATCACATCCACGAAGACCAGCAGGGCGGCCGCGGCCATGGGCCGCATCAGCAGGGGCCGGTGCACGCGCCACCACAGGGCCCCCGTATGCAGGCCCAGCAGACGGGCCGAATCGTCGTAGCTGGCGGGTATGCGCGCGTAGGCACTCTGCAGGGACTGCAGTGCCACCGCACAAAACCGCACCAGATAGGCCCACACCAGCCCGAAGGCGGTGGTCGTCACCAGAGCGGCCACCCCGCTGTCGGGCGCCTGTTGCTGCAGCCAGCCGACCGGCAGCAGCAAACCCACCACCAGGACCGCACCCGGCACCGCATAGCCCAGACCGGCGATGCGCAGCGCCCACCGGGTGGATAAGTCGTCGCGACGCCGCTGCCAATAGGCCAGCCCGGCCGCCAGGGCCACCGCCAGACCGGCACTCACCAGAGCCAGGCGCAGGCTGTTGAGCGACCAGGTCACGAATGACGACCAGGGCAGGTTCGCCCAGTCGGCGCTCAAGGGCCGGAGCATGAAGGCCAGCGGCAGCAGGAAACCGGCCAGCACCGGCAGGGCCACGGCGACCGCCGCCAGCCCACCCAGGCTCCCATGCAGCCGAACGCGGCGCGCCTCGGCCGACGCGGGCCGGGCGCCACGGCTTGCGGCAAAGCGCAACCGGCTCTGGGCCCGGCGTTCGAGCGTCAGCAGACCGGCCACCAGCACCAGCAGCAGCGTGGCCAGTTGGGCCGCCGCCAGCCGGTTGTCCATGGCCAGCCAGGCCTTGTAGATGCCGGCGGTGAAGGTCTGGATGCCGAAGTAGCTGACGACACCGAAGTCCGCCAGCGTCTCCATCAGCGCCAGCGCCACCCCGGCCGCCACCGCCGGCCGGGCCAGCGGTAGCGCAATCTCCCGGATACGGCGCGACAGCGGTGCGCCCAGCAGGCGCGCCGCCTCCATCAGGT
>VERU01000618.1 GCA_018882485.1 Rhodoferax sp.
CTTCTGGCTCATGAAATCCGAGCCCGCCGAGTGCTCGATCGACGATGCGCTGGCCGCACCCGGCGCCACCGTACCCTGGACCGGGGTGCGCAACTACCAGGCCCTGCGCAAGACGCGGCTGCTGGGCCTGCCCGAGCTGCGTGCCCATCCCGGCCTGGCGGACCTGCGGCTGCCGCAGCGTGGCAACCGGCTGTCCATCCTCCCCGTGAGCCCGGCGCACTGGGCCCTGCTGCAGACGCTGCTGGCCGCACCGGACGCCGGGCACCCTGGAACAGCTACTAAATAAATAGCAAACTATCCAGCACCCACAAGGCCTGGAGGGCGATTTGACCTTGAATCTTTCGGACCCCGCCGACATCGGCTTGTGCCCGCTGCGGTGCCAGCGGCTGGTGGATCGCCTGCAGTCGGAGGTTGATGGCGGGCGCCTGCCGGGGGCAGTGGTGCTGGTGGCCCGGCGCGGTCGCATCGGCCTGCTGCAGGCGGTGGGGCGGCTCGATCCGGCGCGGCCCGGGCCGATGCCGGTTGACGCGATCTTCCGGATCTTTTCCATGACCAAGCCGCTGACGTCGGTGGCGGCGCTGATGCTGATGGAGCAGGGCCGGCTGCTGCTGTCGGACCCGGTGGAGCGCCACCTGCCCGAATTTCGCAACGCCCGGGTGGCGGTGGAGCGCGCCGGACAGGTGCATCTGGAGCCGGTGGCGCGTCCTGCCACGCTGCAGGACCTGCTGCGCCACACGGCCGGGCTGACCTACGAGTTTTCCGGCCAGGGCGCGGTGCGCCAGCTGTACCGCGACCACCGGCTTGGGGTGAAGGATACCGGCCGCGACAGCGCAGCCTGGGTGCAGGCGCTGGCGGCACTGCCGCTGATGGACCCGCCGGGGACGGTGGGCGAATACAGCCGCGCCACCGATGTGCTGGGCCGGGTGGTCGAGGTGGTCAGCGGGCAGACTCTGGGTGATTTTCTGGCCGGGCAGATCCTGCAGCCCTTGGGCATGGTGGACACCGGATTCCGGGTGCCACCCGCTGCGCACCACCGCATCGCCGAGCCGTTTGCCGCCGACCCGGATGGCGCCGACCTGATGCCGATGCCCGATCCGCGCCGGGTGCCGGACATGGAGTCCGGCGGGGGTGGGCTGGTGTCCACGGCACGGGACTACGCCCGCTTCCTGCAGTGTTTGCTCGGGGGTGGTGCGCTGGACGGGGTGCGCCTGCTGGGGCCGCGCACGGTGGCCTACATGACGGCGGATCACCTGGGGGCCATTCCGGCGCGCGATACGCTGCTGGAGCCCGGCGAAGGCTTCGGGCTGGGGTTCGCGGTGCGCACCCGGGCCGGCGAGTCGGCGGTTCCGGGCTCGGTGGGCACATACTACTGGAGCGGCATGGGGGGCACGAGCTTTTTCGTGGATCCGGCCCAGCAGCTGCTGGCGGTGATGATGATGCAGGGCATCAACCAGCGCTCGTACTACCGCCAGCAGTTCCGCAGCCTGGTGTATGCCGCGCTGCTGGATTGAGCGGCGGCAGGCGGGTCCGGCTCAGGGC
>VERU01000146.1 GCA_018882485.1 Rhodoferax sp.
CACTGCGCTCGAACAACGGTGCATTGAGTATCTGCTCCAGCCTGCGCAACTGCTTGCTGACCGCCGGTTGGGAAATACCCAGCCGCCGCGCGGCCTCGGTGACGCTGCCCGCATCGTCGATCTCGGCCAGCAGAATCAGTGCGCTGGCTTTGGGCAGGAGATGGTGTTCATCGGCTTCGGCGGCCTCATCATCCGGAATCGGCATGGCGGAAATTCCATTCCTTCTGGTTATGAATATGATTGATTATGCAATATGAGGAATGCCGAAACCTGCCTAGACTGTGCCTGGATTTTCGCAGTGGAACAGGAAAAATGGCTCTGACAATGCACGATTGCAAGGTGCTGGACGCGCAATGGGCGACGACCGACCTGTCCCACCGGTTTACCCCTGGCGAACCGGGCGTGCTGTACATGGATGCCAATTCGATTGGCCCCATGCCGCTGGACGCCCCCGCCCGAATGCAGCAAATCCTGCAACAGGGCTGGGCGATGGCCAGACGCCGTTCATGGAGTGAACTGGACTGGCTGGACCAACCCCACAGCTTGGCCGCTCGTGTTGCGCATCTGATCGGTGCTGAGCCGGCCGATGTGATGATCACCGACAACACCAGTGTCAACCAGTACAAGCTGCTGCGATATGCCCTGTCGGTTCAGAAGCCCCGACGTGTGGTGGTGATGGAGCGGGATGTCTTTCCATCCAACCGCTATGTGGCTCAGGGATTGCAGTCGGCAGGCCTTGTCGACTTGCGGCTGGTGGACGACATGACCCAGCTGGATGCGGCGCTGGCGCCGGACGATGTGGCTGTGGTGTCGCTATCGCATGTGGATTACCGCAGCAGCGTTCGGCTGGACATGGCCACGATCAACGCCAGGGTGCATGCCCGCGGTGCACTGTCCCTGTGGGACCTGTCGCATTCGGCCGGCGCTGTCGCCATTGACTTGCGCGGCAGCGACAGCGACCTGGCCGTCTCGTGTGGCTACAAGTACCTCTGTGGCGGGCCGGGCGCGCCATCGCTGGTGTATGTGCACCCTCGATGGGCCGATGGTGCCTGGCCGGCGGTGTGTGGCTGGATGGGCCATGCCGACACGTTTGCCTTTGACCAGGACTACCGGCCGGGCGCGGGCCCATCTCGATTTCTGGTGGGAACCCCTCCGGTGCTGGCCAACGCCGCGTTTTCAACTGCTGCGGAGATCTGGCGGGAGGTCGATCCGCAGGCGATGGATGCACGCCACCGGTCATTGACCGATACCTTGATCCATCTTCTCGATACCCAGTGCGCCGGGCTCGGGGTCATGGTCGAAAGTCCCCGTGTGCATGCGCAGCGCGGCGGTCACGTGGCCATCCGGTGTGTGGACGCACCCGCCTCGGCTGTGGCACAGGCCCTGGTGGCCAGCAAGGTCATCGTCTCGGCTCGAAAGCCGGACTCCCTGCGCTTTGGCGTGCACCCGCTGACCACCACCCACACGCAGCTCTGGCAGGTGGTGCAGGCACTGGCTCAGGTGCTGCAAAGCGCTTCCTGGCGTGACCCCCGGTTTTCAGGGCCGACGATCTGACGCACCCTCTCGAGCCACTTCCTTAAGCGACCTCCGTGAGTGACCTGTCAGAACCACCCAGTGCGTGCACCGCATCATCGATGCCCATGAAAGACATGCCGATCTCCGCCGCGAGCGGGGCGCGTGCGCAGCTTTCGGCCGACATTGGCGGCACCTTCACGGATGTGGTACTTGAGGACGGTCCCAGGCGGTGGAGCTGCAAGATACTGACCACGCCGCGTGCACCAGAAGAGGCCATCCTCGAGGGCATCCGGCGGCTGCTCGACGAATCCGGCGTTGCCGTTCAGCGCATCGGGCTGTTCATCCATGGCACCACTTTGGCCACCAACGCGCTCATCGAACGCAAGGGCGCCCGTACCGCCCTGTTGACCACCCAGGGGTTTCGCGATGTGCTGGCCATGGGCTACGAAAAGCGCTTCGATGCCTACGACGTCCACCTTGAAATGCCCCTCGAGCTGGTCGAGCGCCCGTGGCGTTACACCGTTCCAGAGCGCATGGCGGCTGATGGGTCGGTGCTGCTCGCACTGGATGAGGCCGCCGTGTATCAAGCTGCGCTTCACATGCGCGAGGAAGGTGTCGAGGCTGTGGCGATCGGCTTCTTGCACGCCTGGGCCAACCCGGCCCACGAGCAGCGCGCGCGCACTCTGTTGCACGAGGTCCTGGGTGAGCAGGCTACGGTGTGCATTTCGGGTGAGGTGTGTCCCGAAATCCGGGAATATGAACGGCTTTCGACCACGGTGGCCAACGCTTATGTCCGTCCCCTGATGAGCCGGTATCTGCGCAGGCTGGCGCAGCAGGTGTCGCAACTGGGCCTTCATTGTCCCTTGCTGTTGATGATGTCAGGCGGAGGGCTGACCACGGTGGACCATGCGTCCCGGTTCCCTATCCGGCTGGTGGAGTCGGGCCCCGCCGGGGGTGCCATCCTGGCCGCTCACCTGGCCCGCCAATGTGATCTGCCCAAGGTGTTGGCGTTCGACATGGGCGGCACCACGGCCAAGGTGTGTCTGATCGTGGATGGTGAACCCGAGCGTTCTCGGCGGTTTGAGGTGGATCGCGCCTGGAAGAACCTCAAGGGGAGCGGCCTGCCCGTGCGCATTCCGGTGATCGAGCTGGTCGAGATCGGTGCGGGTGGCGGATCCATCGGGCGGGTTGATGGGCTCGGGCGCATCACGGTAGGCCCGGATTCCTGCGGGTCCGAGCCCGGCCCGGCCTGTTACGGCCGGGGAGGCAACCTGCCCGCCGTCACCGATGCGAACGTGGTGCTCGGGCGTATCGATCCCGACCACTTTGCCGCAGGCCGCATGACCTTGAACACGGCGCTAGCGGCGCAGGCGCTGCTGGCGCACGTGGGCAAGCCCCTTGGCATGGACGCATTCTGGGCCGCAGCGGGGATGAGTGAAGTGGTGGAGGAAAACATGGCCAACGCAGCGCGTGTGCATGCGATCGAGCGTGGCCAGGATCTCGAGGGCTACACCATGATTGCCTTCGGCGGCGCAGCACCCCTGCACGCCGGGCGTCTGGCACAAAAACTCGGCATTCGCCGCGTGCTCATTCCCGATGGCGCTGGCGTGGGGTCTGCCATCGGATTCTTGCGCGCCCCGATCGCATTCGAGGTGGTGCGCAGCGAACTGGTACTGCTCTCACAGACCGACCCCGCAGTCCTGCAACGGCACCTCGGTCAGATGCGTGCAGAGGCGCTGGCGGTAGTCGGCTCTGCGGCGGCGGGTGCCCAGCTGCACGAGAGCAGACTGGCCGAGCTGCGCTACTCAGGCCAGGGCCATGAGCTGCGTGTGCCGCTGCCTTATTCAGACGGCACGCCGCTGGATATGCAGGCCCTGCGTGAACTTGCCGAGCGCTTCGAGGCCGCCTACGAACAGCATTACGGTTTGCGCATCCCCAACTCTCCGGTTGAGATCGTCACCCTCTCGGTCACGGTGAGCACCCGCATGCCTCCGCCCGAACCCTCGCGCTGGGGCGGATCCCTCAGGAAGCGAAGCCCCGAAGGACAACGCGCCGCATGGGAACCTGCAACGGGCGAACGCCAGCCCTTTGCGCTGCACCGGCGCTTCCACATGCAGCCGGACGACATCATCACGGGCCCGGCCCTGATCGCGGAGGATGAAACCACTGTGGTCGTGCCAGCCAGTTGGTCGGTACGCCGAGACGACCACGGCCATCTGATGATGGAGGCCTCTTGAACAAGGACCATGACCGGCTCAGGGCGATCCACACCCAGGTGATGTGGAATCGATTGATCTCGGTGGTGGAAGAGCAGGCCCAGGCGCTGTTGCGCACGGCATTCGGGTCGGTGGCCCGCGAAGCAGGCGACCTTTCGGCAGGGGTTTACGACACCCGTGGGCATATGCTGGCCCAGGCCGTCACCGGTACCCCCGGGCATGTGAACACCATGGCCGTGGCTGTGCAGCACTTTCTGGATCGGTACCCGGCAGAGCAATTGATGCCGGGCGATGTACTGATCACCAACGACCCCTGGATGGGCACCGGTCACCTGTTTGATTTCGTTGTGGTGACGCCAGTGTTCCTGCAAAGCCGGCTGGTGGCGTTCTTTGCCTCCACGTGCCACACCATCGATGTGGGGGGGCGAGGTTTCACCGCCGATGCCCAATCCGTCTTTGAGGAAGGCACCTGCATTCCCCACCTCAAGATCATGCGGCAGGGAACGCTCAACGAGGACGTGCTGGCCATCGTGCAGGCCAACTCGCGCAACCCGATCGAGGTGCGAGGCGATCTGCTCTCGCTGATCACCTGCAATCAGGTGGGTGCACGCCGTCTGCTGGACATGCTGGCGGAGTTCCGGATGCAGGATGTGGAGGCGCTGGCCGACCACATCCTGACGCATTCGGCGCAGGCCACACGCCGTGCGATTGCCCGATTGCCGGACGGTGAGTGGACGGCAGAGATGTCGATCGACGGCTATGACCAACCGGTTCGGCTGGTCGCCACCTTGCGCAAGCAGGGCGATCGTCTGACGGTTGATTATGAAGGCAGCTCGAAAGCCAGTGCCTTTGGCATCAATTCACCCAAGTGTTACTCGGACGCCTATTCGATCTATGGCCTGAAATGCCTGATCGCAGCCGACGTGCCGAACAACGCCGGCTCCCTGGCGCCTTTCGAAGTGCGCGCGCCCCGGGGCTGTGTGGTGCATCCCCTTCGGCCAAGCCCGGTGACCGCCCGGCATGTGATCGGCCAGATGTTGCCTGACCTGATGTTCGGATGTCTGGAACATGCCTTGCAGGGCCAGGTGCCTGCCGAATCGGCCGGCAGTATCTGGGTGCTGGCGATGGCGCGCGATGCAGCCCAGGGGGGCCCCTTCAATGTGATGGGCGTGGCGCTTGGAGGCACCGGCGCGCGCCCCACCAAGGATGGGTTGTCCACCACGGCATTTCCAAGTGGCGTGGGCAGCATTCCGGTTGAAATCACCGAAGCCCAGTCGCCACTGGTGTACTGGGAAAAGGAATACCTGCCCGGCTCCGGCGGTGCAGGGCAATGGCGGGGCGGGCTGGCCCAGCGCATCGTGATCGGTGCGCGCGACGGCCCGGGCTTCGTGTGCTCTGCCGCCACGTTTGACCGGCGCCAGTTTGCAGCCCGAGGGCGCAACGGTGGCCAGTCTGGCGCGCCCGGGCGCGTGCTGCTGCACCTTGCCAACGGGGATACCCGGCCGTTTGAGGGCAAGGGTGTGATCGCGGTGCCTGCCGGCGCCCGCCTGTGTGTGGATCTGCCTGGTGGTGGGGGCTTCGGCCCGCCCCGGGAGCGCCCGACCGAACTGCAGTTGCGCGACCAGCGCAACGGTCTGACCTGACTTTCCCGCCCGCAACCAACCCTCCAAGGAGACTGTCATGAAACACCTGTCCCGAATGATTGCCGTTCTGACGCTGGGGCTCACCATGATGATGAGCCCGACACACGCCCAGGACGCGCCCTTGCATGTTCTGGTGGGATTTCCGCCAGGTGGAGCCACCGACGTGATCGCCAGGATGATGGCAGACAAGCTGCGGGTCAGCCTCAACCGTCCCGTCGTGGTGGACAACAAGCCCGGTGCAGGCGGGATGGTCGCCACGCAGCAGCTCAAGGCAGCGGCACCGGACGGCAATACCGTGATGCTGACCATCGATCACTCGCATGTGATCGTCCCCCTGACCTTCAAGAATCCGGGCTACAACCCGTTGACCGATTTCACACCGCTGGCAGGCGTGGCCAGTTATTACACCGTCATGGTTATCAACAGCGGTATTGGCGTCAAATCGATGCCGGAATTCGGGGCATGGCTCAAAGCCAATCCTTCAAAGGCGAACTACGGTATTCCCGCGACAGGCAGCATTCCGCAGTTCGCAGGTCTGCTCGTAGGCAAGGCGCTGGGCACGCCCATGGTGGATGTGGCCTACAAGGGCGGCGCACCACTGGTGCAGGACTTGCTGGGTGGTCAGGTGCCCGCGGGCTTCCTGTCCCTGACCGAATCCATTGAATATCACCGTGTAGGCAGGATGCGCATCCTGGCCGTCTCGGGCAGCACGCGCGCGCAGGCAGCCCCGGAGGTACCGACTTTCCAGGAGCAGGGTATCAAGGGCATTGACCAGAATCCGTGGCTGGCATTTTTTGGTCCCAAAGGCATGTCCGCAGATTTCGTGGACCGGTTCGGACGCGCCGTGCAGTCTGCGTTGAACGATCCGGAGTTTGCCGAAAAAATGGCCAAGCTTGGCAATGTCGCCACGTACCTGGCGCCTGCAAAGCTGCAGGATGAGGTGGACAAGGCCACCAGGCACTGGGGGCCGGTGATCAAAAGCTCGGGCTATGAATTGCAATAGGTCTCGCGTACGCTGAGTCAGGCGCAGTCATGCGGCGGTAAGTGCCCGATGAGTCAACAGGTCTAGCCCATCTGGTAGAGCCACACCGGCCGGCCCTGCACCCCGTCCAGCCGGGCTGTAGGGAGCGCCTCGGGCACGGCAAACTCCAGACTGACCAGCCAG
>VERU01000147.1 GCA_018882485.1 Rhodoferax sp.
GACCAGAACCGCCTTGAGCTGGACCCAGACCTGCGCGGCGATCGAGTAGTCGGCCGCCGCCACCATGCCGGCGGTGACCCAGTCGGCCACATAGCCGGGTCCGCCCAGGGCGGGCGAGTTGAACACGCCGGTCAGCAGGGCGCCCACGATGCCCCCCACGCCATGCACGCCGAACACGTCCAGCGAGTCGTCCGCGCCCAGCAGCTTCTTCAGGCCGTTGACGCCCCACAGGCAGGCGAATCCGGCCACGAAGCCGATGATCACCGCGCCGCCGATGCCGACGTTGCCGGCGGCCGGGGTGATGGCCACCAGGCCGGCCACGGCGCCCGAGGCGGCACCCAGCATCGAGGCCTTGCCGCGCATCAGGGCTTCACCGGCCGACCAGGCCAGCACCGCAGCAGCCGTGGCCACCAGGGTGTTGATGAAGGCCAGGGCCGCGAAACCGTTGGCTTCCAGGGCCGAGCCGGCATTGAACCCGAACCAGCCCACCCACAGCAGCGAGGCGCCCACCATGGTCAGCGTCAGGCTGTGGGGCGCCATTGCCTCCTTGCCGTAGCCGATGCGCTTGCCCACCAGGAAGGCCCCCACCAGGCCGGCGACGGCGGCATTGATGTGCACTACGGTGCCGCCGGCGAAGTCCAGCGCGCCGGTCTGCCAGATGTAACCGGCCTTGGCGTTCATCGCATCCACGACTTCCTTGCCGGTGTAGGCGTCCGGGCCCATCCAGAACCACACCATGTGGGCAATCGGGGCGTAGCTGAAGGTGAACCAGAGCACCATGAACAGCAGCACGGCCGAGAACTTGATGCGCTCGGCGAAGGCGCCGACGATCAGGCAGCCGGTGATGCCGGCAAAGGTGGCCTGGAAGGCGGCGAACACGATCTCGGGGATGACCACGCCCTTGCTGAAGGTGGCGGCGTTGGCAAAGGTGCCGGCGACGTTGTCCCAGATGCCCTTCATGAACAGCCGGTCCGTGCCGCCGAAGAAGCGTCCGCCTTCCGTGAAGGCCAGGCTGTAGCCGTACAGGAACCACAGCACGACGATCAGGGAGAAGGTGACCATGACCTGCATCAGCACCGACAGCATGTTCTTGGAGCGCACCAGGCCGCCGTAGAACAGGGCCAGACCGGGCACGGTCATCATGATGACGAGCAGGGTCGACAGCAGCATCCAGCCAGTATCGCCTTTCTGCGGGACGGGGGCGGGGGCCGCTGCAGAGGCTGCGGCCGTCGGGGCTACGGCGGCCGCAGGGGCTGTCGCCGAGGCGGTGTCGGCACTGGCCGAGGCGGCCGAGGCAGCCGCAGCGGCCGCTGAGGCGGGGGCGGCGGTCTGGGCCATGCCGGCGGAACTGCCCAGCAGCAGGCCCAGGCCCAGGGTGAGGGAGGCAAACAGGTGTTTCATGTCGGGGTTCTCTCAGGCAATGGGGTTACAGGGCTTCCTTGCCGGTTTCGCCGGTGCGGATGCGCACCACTTGTTCCAGGTCGTAGACAAAAATCTTGCCGTCACCGATCTTGCCGGTGCGGGCGGCGCCTTCGATGGCTTCGATCACCCGGTCCACCAGTTCGGCCGAGACCGCCGCTTCGATCTTGACCTTGGGCAGGAAGTCGACCACGTACTCGGCACCCCGGTACAACTCGGTGTGCCCTTTCTGGCGGCCGAAGCCCTTGACTTCGGTGACGGTGATGCCTTGCACGCCGATGGCCGAGAGTGCTTCGCGCACCTCGTCGAGCTTGAAGGGTTTGATGATGGCGGTCACGATTTTCATGAAGGCTCCTCGTAGGGATGGGGATCAGAAGCTGTACTTGAGGCCGGCATACACGCCGCTCTTGCCCAGGTTGTCCACGGTGCCAACCTTGTAAAAGCTGTCCTGGGCGTCGCTGCCGGCTGCGGTCAGCGAGGCCGACAGGCCGCCACCCAAATCCTTGCCCAGAGTGAGCGAGTAATCGGTGTAGTGGCCCGGGTTGGCCTGATTGGGGATGAGCTGGCGGCCCAGATGCGGCGTGAGAGTGAAACCGTTGCCCAGGTCGAAGGTGGCGGCCACTTCCAGGTACTGGCTGCCGCTGCTGTCGGCGTTGGCCACGAAATTGCCCAGGCTGCGGCTGTACTTGACCGTCACCGGTCCGTAGCTCAGCGCGCCGTAGATCTCGGTGGTGTTGGCATTGGTGGCGGCGTTGTTGGAGGGGTACAGGTAGCCGATCAGGCCGACGTCAAATCCCACGTCCTTGGCGAGTTCTCCCCTGTAGCCGCCGTACACATCGAGCTCCAGGCTGCCGTCGGTGGCGCCCGCGAAATCCTTGACCCAGTTGACGGTGGAGCCCCAGGCGCCCGCGTACAGCCCGTTCTTGTGTGACAGATCGACGCCGGCCTGCACGGCGGGCTTGAACGAGCTTTGCGAGATGCTGCGGAAGCGGTAGTCGGTGGTCAGCCCGAGGTTGAAGGACAGGGACACCTCGGGTTCGGCGGCGGTCTGGGCCTGTGCGGCGCCGCACGCCAGCAGGCTGCCCATCAGGGCCGTGAGGAGCAGGGGGGACGGGATCGTGTGACGCATGGTGCACTCCAGAGGATGGTGAATGCGAGACACCAAGCACACACCGTGCCAGCTTGGGTAGCGGTCAGGGTCCACCACCGACGTTCAGGCGCCGGCATGGCGCTTGCGTGGGTGGACGGAAGAAATCGGGTTAACATGACTGTATAAAAAATCAGCCTGCACCAATCGGGTGCAAATGGGCCGGCTGGCGTTGGACGGCCCGCGATCAAGGAGGCATCATGCGTCTTGCCCTGGTTCAGAGCCGGGCCCTGCTGGGTCTGGAGGCGGCGGCGGTCACGGTCGAGGTCCACCTGGCCAACGGCCTGCCCGGATTCACGCTCGTCGGTCTGGCCGACGTGGAAGTGAAGGAAGCGCGGGAGCGGGTGCGCTGCGCCATCCAGAACGCCGGCCTGGTGTTTCCGGGCAACCAGCGCATCACGGTCAATCTCGCGCCGGCCGATCTGCCCAAGGATTCGGGCCGGTTCGACCTGCCGATCGCCCTGGGCATTCTGGCGGCCAGCGGGCAGATCGACGCGGCCCGGCTCCAGGGATACGAGTTTGCCGGCGAACTGTCGTTGTCGGGCGAGTTGCGGCCGGTGCGGGGGGCGCTGGCCATGAGCCTGGCACTGCAGGCCGGTGGCGTGGTGACCCGGCTGGTGCTGCCGCCCGGCAGCGCCGACGAGGCGGCGCTGGCACCGGGCGCGCGGGTCTACCGGGCGCGCCATGTGCTGGATGTGGTGGCCCAGTTTCTGCCCCAGTCGGCGGATGCGCCGCCGGCCGCGCAGGCCACCGAGGGGTGGAGCGCGGTCAGCGCGGCCTTGCCTGACGCGGCGGTCGACTACCCGGACCTGGCCGATGTGAAGGGCCAGGCCGGCGCCAAGCGGGCGCTGGAGATCGCGGCGGCTGGCGGCCACAGCCTGCTGATGGCCGGTCCGCCGGGTTCGGGCAAATCCATGCTGGCGCAGCGTTTTGCCGGTTTGCTGCCGCCCATGACGCGCGACGAGGCCCTGCAAAGTGCCGCCGTGGCCAGCCTGGCCGGGCGTTTTTCCCTGGCTCAGTGGGGCCGCCGGCCCACCGGGTGTCCGCACCACACGGCCAGTGCGGTGGCCCTGGTCGGGGGCGGTGCTCCGCCCCGCCCGGGCGAGATTTCGCTGGCGCACCAGGGCGTGCTGTTTCTGGACGAGTTGCCCGAATTCCCCCGTGCCGCGCTGGAGGCGCTGCGCGAGCCCCTGGAAACCGGCAGCATCACCATCTCGCGGGCCGCCCGGCGGGCCGAGTTCCCCGCCCGTTTCCAGTTGCTGGCGGCCATGAACCCCTGCCCCTGCGGATTCATGGGCTCGGCGCGGGGGGCCTGCCGCTGCACGCCTGACCAGGTGAACCGCTACCAGGCCCGGCTCAGCGGCCCGCTGCTGGACCGCATCGACCTGCATGTGGAGGTGCCGGCCATGGAGCCGGCCGAGCTGCTGCAGGCGCCACCGGGCGAGTCCACCGCCCACATCCGGGCCCGCTGCGTGGCGGCCCGCGAGCGGGCGCTGCAGCGCCAGGGCCTGCCCAACCAGGCCTTGCAGGGACAGGCGATCGACCAGCATGTGCGGCTGGACGAGGCGGCGGTGCGGTTCCTGAACGTGGCGGCCACCCGCCTGGGCTGGTCGGCGCGCAGCACCCACCGGGCGCTCAAGGTGGCGCGCACGATCGCCGACCTGGCCGGCTCGGCCACCGTGGCCACCGCCCATGTGGCCGAGGCCGTGCAATACCGGCGCACGCTGCGCACGCCCGGCGGTGCCTGACCCCGGAGGCCCCGGATACTCTGTTTTTCATAGCAGACTATGTCCTGTTCATAAGGGTTTCAAGGCTATTTGATACCCTTGCGATAATGGCTCCATGCCCGTATCCGCTGCCCACCCACGCCGTCTGGTCGGGTGGCTGTCGCTCGCCCAGCTCATCAGCTGGGGCAGCACCTACTACCTGTTCGGGCTGCTGATGGCCCCGATCGAGCAGGACCTGGGCCTGAACCGGGCGCAGTCCTCGCTGGCCTTCAGCCTGGCGCTGCTGACCGAGGGGCTGGCGGCCTACCCGGTGGGGCGCTGGATCGACCGCGGGCACGAGCGCTCGGTGATGACGGGCGGCTCGCTGCTGGTCGCGCTGGTGCTGGGCCTGATGAGCCGGGCGGGCAATCTGGCCGAGTTCTACCTGGCCTGGGCGGGGCTCGGTCTGGGCATGGCGGGGGTGCTGTATGCGCCCGTCTTTGCGGTGGTGACGCGACGTTTTCCGCAGGATTTCCGGCGGGCCATCATCACCATCACCTTTCTGGGTGGCCTGGCCAGCACGGTGTTCATCCCGCTGGATGCCGCGCTGATCGACCGGCTGGGCTGGCGCCAGGCCCTGCTGGTGCTGGCCGCGCTGCACCTGGGCCTGTGCGCGCCGCTGCATGCGGCCTGGCTGCGGGGTGCGGGATCCGTGCGTGCGCGGCCCGCCGCCGGGCTGGACGACGGATCGGCGCCGGCCCCCGGCGGTCGCCCCTGGACTGCCCACCTGCGGCGCCCCCCGTTTCTGCTGGTGGGCTGCTTTGTGGTGCTCACCATGGGGGTGACCACCGCTCTGACCCCGCATCTGGTGAGTCTGCTGACCGAGGCCGGCATGGCGCCGGGCTGGTCGGTCACGGTGCCGGCCAGCGTCGGCCTGATCCAGGTGGCCGGGCGGCTGCTGCTGTACTTTTTCGAGCACCGGGTCGATACCCACCGCGTCAACCGATGGATTCTGGGATTGCTGCCGCTGTCCCTGGTGGCGCTGCTGGTTGCGCTGGCTCTGGGGCGGCCACCGCTGGGCCTGCTGGCCCTGTTCGTGCTGTTCTGGGGTCTGGCCAACGGGCTGCTGACCATCGTCAAGGGCACGGCGGTGGCCCAGTACGTCAGCCGGGTGCACATGGCCTCGCTGATGGGCGTGCTCGGCCTGCCGCAGGCGCTGGCGCGGGCCGCAGCGCCGCTGCTGCTGGGTCTGCTGTGGTCGCCTGAGGCGGGCTACCGCAGCGGCGTGGCGCTGCTGCTGGCCGCCAGCCTGCTCGCTGCGCTGGCCTTTGTGCTCGCGCAGCGGGCTGCCGGGGACGGCCGTTGAGCGTGCGGGTGCCGCCGTTGCCGGGGCCCGATGCGCTGGCGGTGCTGCGAGAGGTGTTCGGGCATACCGGGTTTCGCGGCCCGCAGCAGGCCATCGTGGACCAGGTGGTCGCGGGTGGTGATGCGCTGGTGCTCATGCCCACCGGAGGTGGCAAGTCGCTGTGCTACCAGGTGCCGGCCCTGGTGCGCCAGCGCGCCGGTCTGGGCAGCACGCTGGTGATCTCGCCGCTGATCGCGCTGATGCATGACCAGGTCGGGGCCCTGGAGGAGTTGGGCGTGAGCGCGGCCTACCTCAACTCCTCGCTCACGCCGGAGGCGGCGGCCCGGGTGGAACAGCGCCTGCTGCAGGGCGAGCTGACGCTGCTGTACGCGGCGCCCGAACGGGTGACCTCGCCGCGTTTTCTGGCGCTGCTGGAGACGCTGGCGGCGCGCCAGCGCATCGCGCTGTTCGCGATTGACGAGGCCCATTGCGTGAGCCAGTGGGGACACGATTTCCGCCCCGAATACCGGGCGCTGTCGCTGCTGCACGAGCGTTTCGGACAGGTGCCGCGCGTGGCGCTCACCGCCACCGCCGACGCCCTCACCCGGGCCGACATCATCGAGCACCTGCAGCTGCAGGAGGCGCGGCTGTTCATCAGCAGCTTCGACCGGCCCAATATCCGTTACGCCATCGTCGAGAAAACCGATCCGGCGCAGCAGCTGCTGCGCTTCATCGCCACCGAGCACCCGGGCGAGGCCGGCATCGTGTATTGCCAGTCGCGACGGCGGGTCGAGGAGATCGCGGCCTGGCTGGTGGGTCAGGGCGTGCCGGCGCTGCCCTACCACGCGGGGCTGGACAACGGGCTGCGGCAGCTGCACCAGGACCGCTTCCTGCGCGAGGAGGGGGTGGGGGTGGGG
>VERU01000148.1 GCA_018882485.1 Rhodoferax sp.
ATGCGGATCCGCGATCATGGGGGCAGCGTGGTAATCGGCCAGCGACAGGGGTTTGCGCAAAGTGGCATCCGGATGGGTCAGCGCATGCTCGCGCAAGGCCAGGGCCACTGCGGCGAAATCATCCCGTGTCGTGCCGTACAGATGCATGTGACGGCGCGCCAGCAGGGCAAACAGGTGAGCCGGACCGACCAGACCGGTCGCCCCGAAAAACGCGTTTTCGGGCGTCGGGTCGTAGGATGCGGTGATCGCTCCGAAGCGCTGCGCACCCTGCTGGTTGCCGCCCACGCAGACCACCGTGCTGGCCTGACCGCTGGCCACCGCCATGGCAGCCAGGCCGATGCAACCCGCCGACCCGCCCCCGGTGCCGGTGAGGGTGGCTGAAAACCGCACCTCCTCGACGCCCAGTGTCTCGCACAGCAGGCCGGTATCGAAACCGCCCGCGAAATAGGCGAAGCCGTCGATCTCCCGGGCCTGCAGGCCCGCGTCATCGCAGGCGCCGAGAATGGCCCGGCCCACCAGTTCATCCAGGGTCTGGGGATGCGAACGTCCGCGCCGGTAGTAAGGCGTGTAACCCAGGCCGACAATGGCGGTGGCAATGGCCATCAGGATGGATTGAGCCAGCCGCCGCGCTTGAGGAGATCGCGGGCAATCACCAGCTTCTGCACTTCTGACGAACCCTCGTAGATGCGCATGGGGCGGGCCTCGCGATACAGCTGCTCGACCAGCTGACCCTGGGTGACACCCAGACCTCCCAGCAACTGCACCGCCCGGTCGACGATGCGGCCGGCCGCCTCGCTGCCGGCCAGCTTGGCCATCGAGGCCTCGTAAGGCGAGGAGCGGGCTGGCACGTCATGCGACCAGGCCGCGCGGTAGACCAGCAGGGCAGCGGCTTCCAGATCGGTCACCATGTCGGCCAGGTTCATCTGCACCGCATCGAGTCCGGTCATCGCCCGTCCGAACAACTTGCGCCGGCTGGCGTGCTGCAGCGTCTCCTGGACCGCGCGCCGTGCGAGCCCCACCGCCGCCGCACCCACGGAAGGCCGGAACACATCGAAGGCCGCCATGGCCGCCTGGAAGCCCTGCCCCGGAGCACCCACCATGCGGCTGCGATGGACCCGGCAGGCCGTCAGCTTCAGACTCGCCGCCGGATGAGGCGCGATGAAGTCGATCGGCGCACCGACCTCCAGGCCCGGGGTGTCGGCATCGAGCAGGAACATGCTCAGGCCCTTGGCGCCGGGTGCTTCACCGGTGCGGGCGACGAGCAGGTAATGATCGGCGAAGCCGGCGTTGGAGATCAGGGTCTTGGCCCCATCGATGACGTAGTGATCCCCCTGAAGGACGGCGCTGGTGGCCATGGATGCCACATCCGAGCCCGTTTCCGGCTCGGTCAGGGCAAAAGCGGCAATGCGTTCGCCTGCGCGGCAGGGTGCCAGATACTGCTGCTGCAGTTCAGCACTGCCGAAGCGGCGCAGGGCCAGCGTGCCGATGCCCTGCATCGCAAAGACCGCGTCGGCGAGCGCATGGTGGTAGGTCAGACCCTCTCGGATGAGACAGACCGAGCGCACATCGAAGGCCTCGTCGATCTCGGGCACCACATGGCGCAGCAGACCGCAACGCCCCATGGATCGCACCATCTCCCGACAGGTCTGATCCATGGACAAGGTGTGGTGGGCCGGCTGTCCCTCGCTCCAGGCATTCACCTGGCGCGCCAGCTCGTGGTGGCGGTCGTCGAAAAAGGGCCAGGGCCACAGGCTCCAGGCCTCGCCGCGAGCGTGCACGGGCGCGCTCATCGCGGCTCGTCGGGCGCTTTGGGCGCACCCTGGAAAGACGGGTCGTAACGGGTGCCGGCAGCGGCGCCGATGGGCAGCCACGCCTCCAGCTGCTGACGCTCCGCGTCATCGAGCCGCACGGCACAGGCGCCCACATTCTCCTCGAGGTACCGGATGCGCTTGGTGCCTGGGATCGGCAGAATCGCAGGATCCCGACCCAGCAGCCAGGCCAGGGCCAGCTGCCCCAGCGTGCAGCTCTTGGTGGCCGCCAGGGACTGCAGGCGCTGCAGCAGCAAGCGGTTCTTCTCCAGGTTCTCATCGCGAAAGCGCGGCGAGGTCAGACGGAAATCCGAAGGGTCCAGCGCCTGCGCGCTGGCAATGGCGCCGGTCAGGAAACCCCGTCCCAGTGGACTGTAGGCCACGAAGGTCACGCCCAGCTCCCTGCAGGCGGGCAGCACGCTCAGTTCCGGCTCACGTGTCCACAGGGAGTACTCTGACTGCAACGCGGTGACGGGATGCACCCGATGGGCCCGGCGTAGCTGCTCGGCCGTGACTTCCGACAGCCCGATCGCCCGGATCTTGCCCTGCTCCACGAGACGCGCCAGCGCGCCCATGGTGTCTTCGATGGGCACATCGGGTCGCGTCCTGTGCACGTAATACAGATCGATCACATCGGTGCCGAGACGCTTGAGCGAAGCCTCGCAGCAGGAGGTCATGTAGGCCTCGGAATTGTCGATGTCGCGATCATGGGTGCTGCCATTCGCACCGGAGGGATCGCGCACGATGCCGAACTTGCTCGACAGGACGAGACGGTCCCGCTTGCCGCGGATGAATTGCGCGAGCAGGGTTTCGTTGTGGCCGCGACCGTACACATTGGCCGTGTCATAGTGGGTCACGCCCAGTTCATAGGCTCGCTCCAGGGTGCGCAGCGACTGCGGATCGTCCCGCTCGCCATAGAACTCCGACATGCCCATGCAGCCCAGTCCCTGGGCACTGCAACGAAGTCCGGTCTTTCCCAGCTGTATGGTGTCCATCGGAACCCTTTCAATCCAGTCGCTCGATCAGAGTGGCCGTGCCCAGTCCGCCCGCGCAACAGATGGCCTGCAGCCCCCTGCGCGCACCGCGACGCTCCATCTCATGCAGCAGCGTCGTCAGGATGCGGGCACCGCTGGCTCCCAGGGGATGCCCGAGCGCAATCGCGCCCCCGTTGACGTTGAGCCGGTCATGCCCGACACCGAACTCCTTCATCCACAGGAGCGGAACCGGCGCGAAGGCCTCGTTGACCTCGAACAGGTCGATGTCATCCAGCCCCAGCCCGGCACGGGCCAGAACCTGCCGGGTCGCTGCTACCGGTCCGGTCAGCATCAGAACCGGATCGGATCCCACGGTGGCCACGGCCCGTATCCGGGCACGGGCCCGCAGGCCCAGCTGACGGGCACGGGATTCGCTCATCAGCAACACCGCCGCCGCGCCATCGGAAATCTGGGAGGCGTTGCCAGCCGTCACCCGGCCCCCCTCCGGCCTGAAACTGGTTTTCAGCGATGCCAGCCGCTCACGGGTGGTGTCGCGGCGGATGGTCTCGTCGCGAACGACCGGCTGCCGGACACCATCAACGCCGGGTTCAGCCCATTCGGCCAGCGGAACGGATACGGTCTCACGGCGGAAATGGCCCGCATCACAGGCCGCAGCCGCCCGGCGATGGCTTTCCATCGCATAGTCATCCAGCATCTCGCGATCAAATCCCCACAGGTCGCACAGGCGCTCTGCGGCTTCGCCCTGGGACGTGAGCTCGTAACGCGCCCGCAGCCTCCAGCCGAAGGGCTCACCATGAACATCCCGGTTGCCCCCCATGGGCACCCGGCTCATGCTCTCGGCACCACCCGCGATGACCACATCGTTCAGGCCAGCGGCGATGCTGGCCACCGCCACATGCAATGCCGCCTCAGACGAGCCGCACTTGCGATCCACCGTCATGCCTGGAATGGTGTCCGGCCAGCCCGCACCCAGCAAGGAGGTGCGGGCGATGTTGCCGCACTGCTCCCCGACCTGGGTCACACAGCCAAAAACCACATCCTGGACCTGCTCTGCCGCCAGACCGGCGCGACCGACCAGCGCCTGCAGCAGCAATGCGCCCAGGTGATCTGCCCGCACCTCCCTGAGTCCGCCCCGGAACCTTCCGACCGGGGTACGCGCCGCCTCGACGATGACGACGTTGCCGTTCATCGGACTCTCAACCCGGAGCCTGGAATGCGCTGTCCGTCGGCATCGTAGTCGTACACGCCACGACCGACCTTGCGGCCCGTCCGCCCGGCCTTGACCATCTTGATGATCAGGGGGCAAGGCCGGAACTTCTCGCCCAGCGTCTGGTGGAGATACTGCAGCACCTTCAGGCGGGTGTCCCAGCCGGTCAGGTCGCCGAGTTCGAGCGGACCCATGGGGTGATTGAATGCCATCCGCAGAGACGTGTCGATGTCTTCCGCAGAGGCGACCCCCTCATGCAGCATCGTCATCGCCTCATTGCCCAGCAGGGCGGAGATGCGACTCGTGGTGAAACCGGGAGCCTCGTTGACCACGATGTGGGTCTTGCCGATGCGCTCACACCAATGGCGGGCCAGTGCCAGCGTGGCATCGTCGGTCTCCAGCCCGCGGACGATCTCCACCAGTTTCATTTTCTGCACGGGGTTGAAGAAGTGCATGCCGATGACGCGCTGCGCCCGCCGGGCCGCGGACGCGATCTCGGTGATGCTCAGGGCCGAGGTGTTCGTGGCCAGCACGGTGTGCTCCCCCAGCAGGGGCTCGAGACTGCGCACGATCTGCTGCTTCACGGCGAGGTCCTCCACCGCGGTCTCGACCACCAGCGCGGCGCCCTGGCCCAGCTCGGTTGCCGACGACACCGGACGGAGCCCGCTGCGTGCGGCGGCCGCATCGGAGGCGCTCATCTTGCCCCGCTGCACCCCCTCGTCCAGAATGCGGCCGATCTGGTTGGCTGCCCGGCCCAGGGCCTGGGGATCCGGATCCATCAGCGCCACGTCGCACCCGCCCGCCAGGAACGCATGGGCGATGCCCGTTCCCATCAGGCCGGCGCCCACGACCACCACCCATTCCCTGTCCATTGCTGCTCCTTGCATCAAGTTGTCAGGCCCCGGAGAACCGGGGCGGTCGCTTTTCCCGGAAGGCCCGCGCCGCCTCGGCACGGTCGGCCGTGGTCATGAGCATGGAGAACAGCGACTTCTCCAGCCTCAAGCCATCCTCCAGAGTCATCTCCAGGCCCTGTCGCGTCGCCTCCTTGGCGAAGGCACTGGCCGTCGGCGGGCGCTGCGCGATCCGCTCCGCCAGGGACAGGGCCGAGGCCAGCAGATCTCCCGGTTCACCGACGACCCGCGTCACCAATCCCATCTGGCTCGCCTGAACCGCATCGATGCGTTCGCCGCTCAGGATCAGGTCCAGCGCCCGGCCCAGCCCGATGACACGGGCGAGCCGCTGGGTGCCTCCGCCCCCTGGAATCAGACCGAGCCCGGTTTCCGGCAAGGCGAACTGCGCGCGCGCCGTGGCCATGCGGATGTCGCAGGCCAGGGCCAGCTCCAGGCCGCCCCCCAGACAGAAGCCGTCGATGGCGGCGATGACCGGCTTGCGCAACCGGGCCACGCGGTCAATCCACGGGTTGCCGAGCAGGCGTTGACGCTCCTGCACCGGATGCCCGACCGTTCGGGATTCCTTGATGTCCGCGCCAACGCAGAAGCCCTTGGCACCCGCGCCGGCCATCACCACCACGGCGCAATCGGGATCCTGATCCAAGGCCTCGAGGGCCTGCGGCAATCCCGTCCGGATCGCATCGTTGATGGCGTTACCCACCTCGGGGCGATTGAGCGTGACCAGCGCAACCGCTCCATGGCGGGCCATCAACAGTTCGGGAATATCGGACATGCGGGTTCTCCGGTTCACCTCAGCCGGGTGTCTTCGCGCGGTCCCAGGTACCCGCCTGCACCACCCGTTCGCGCAGTTCCTTCTTGCGGATCTTTTCCGTGGGGGTACGCGGCAAGGCATCGAGCCTGTCGTAGTACCGCGGCACCATGAAGGCGGGCATGTTCTGCAGGCAGTGACGCGCGATGGACGCGAAGTCCAGCTCACCGGGCTGGTCGGGAACGATGAAGACCATCACCTCGTCTTCTCCGCCAGACTGATCCGCGGGCACCCCGACAACCGCGCACTCACGCACGGCGGGATGCTGCCGGACGACGGCCTCGACCTCGAAGGACGAGATGTTCTCCCCCCGCCGGCGCAAGGCATCCTTGACCCGGTCCACGAAGTAGTACCAGCCTTCGGCATCACGGCGCAGGGCGTCCCCGGTGTGGAACCAGAGATCCCGCCGCGACTCGATCGTCTTGTCCGGCATGCCCAGGTATTCGGTGGAGATGATGCCCGGATGCTTGTGGCGCACCCAGAGCTCCCCCACCTCCCCCTCGGGCACCGGTTCGCCGGTATCCGGGTCGGCGAGCCGGATCTCAAACCACTGGTCGACCAGAACCCCGCTCGCGCCCGCAGGCCGGGGCGCATCCGGCGGCGTCATGAACACGTTGGAGATCTCGGTCTGCCCGAATCCGTCCACATACTCCTTCACGCCGAAACGCTGGCTGAAGGGCCCCGCCAGGTCGCTGGGCAAGGGCGCGGCGTAGATCCTGCGGATGCGGTGTGCCCGGTCGCGATCGGATTCAGGCTGGGCCAGGATGAACGACAGGGTGGCCCCGAGCAGGTTGGTGAC